>JAQCAN010000065.1 GCA_027621335.1 Bacteroidota bacterium | reverse complement strand
GATCCTGAAGCCCGCATCTCCCACCGCCAAGACCTCATCCACCAAAAGCAAGTCGGGCTCGAGATTGGCCGCCACAGCAAATCCCAAACGTACTTTCATACCAGAGCTGTAATTCTGTATCGGCATATCTATGAATTCCTCGATCTCAGAGAAGTCGATGATCTCCTGCAGCTTGGCATCGATCTCGGATTTACTGAAACCAAGCACTGCCCCATTATTATAGATGTTCTCCCTGCCGGTGAGGATGGGATTGAAACCCGCCCCCAGCTCGATCAATGCCCCCACCCGACCATGGATGGTGATGCTCCCCTCATCGGGACTGATCAAGCCGTTCAACATTTTCAAGAGGGTGCTCTTCCCAGCCCCATTATGCCCGATGAGCCCTAGGCAATCCCCTCTTCTCAGCTCGAAGGACACCTCCTTGACAGCCCAGAACTCATTCTTCCTGAGTTCATCGGTATTGCCACCACCCAAGCTGAGAATGTCCTGAAGCCCGTATAGCAAGGACCTTTTAAGCTCTTTGCAGAACTTCTTGGACACCCGGTCTACGGTGATGATGACCTCATTTTCCTTCATGAGCCTGAGCGTTCAATGATGATGGGCAATGAGATGCGGTAGAGCACCAAAGCCGGTATCAAGATGACAAGGACTGCAACGATGAAGAGCACATAGTTGAGGTCCAGCCCTCTCCATTGACCAAAGAAGAGGTCCCTGGCTGTAAGGATGGTGATGGCCGCAGGGTTGTAGGTAGTGAGAAGTGCGATAAAGCCTTCCTTAGGTGTGGGATAGATGATGGGCGTCAGGAAAAAGAACAGCTGCAGTCCCGTGCCCACGATGCGGCCCACATCATTGAATAAAGCGCCAAAAGGTGTGATGAGGATGCCCAAAGTCATACCCAGCAGGATGATGGGCAGCAAGGCCATCAGTCCGACTACCATGCTCCACCCGAAAGAAAGGTCGTAATAGATGAACAAAGGCAGCAGTACGACCAAGTTCACAGCTAAATTGAAGAGGACTTTATAGAAGGCCGTGATAAGTAAGGCTTCCTTGGGAAAGTTGATCTTACTCATCATGCCTTTAGAGGCATTGAACATCATCAAGGGCGCATTCACTGCTTCCACAAAGACCCTCCAGAGCATGATGCCTGACAACACGAACAAGGGATAAGGCACCCCAGTATCATCCACATTGAGCACCCCTCCTTTACTCAGAAAGACCCATACCAATGTCTGAGCGATGGGCATGATAAGAACCCATAGCAATCCCAAGACACTTTGCCTGTATTGGGCCTTGGTATCCCTGATGAACAAGCGCTTGCCTAGGTCATGACCGTCATGGAATCCTCTTATCGAAGCTAGGAATTGTTGTGCGAGGGATTGGCCTTTCTCGGCCGAATAAACTATGGTATACACTTTCTTGGACATGGTCAAGCGCCTCCTTCTTTGCCTGAATCTCCATAGCCTTGACCATATCCGTATCCATAACCATAACCATAGCCGTATTTGGAGCCATAGCCATATTTGCTATAGTAGTACTGCCATTTCTTCTGCTTGATGCCATTCAAGAGAATGCTGGAGTTCTTCAAGCTGTTGGCTTCGATGATCTCCTCCAGATAGCGGACGCCTTGTTTGGTGGTCAACTTCGTATTCATGACGAAGATGCCCATATCTGCTTGCTTGCGCAGGACCATCGCATCCGTGATCAGAAGCAGCGGTGGCGTATCGATGATCACAATGTCGTAATGCACCTTCATGGCATGCAGAATGGCATCTACCTTGTCGCTCATGACCAACTCTGAAGGATTGGGCGGCACTGGGCCTGATGTGATGACCTCCAGATTGCCGATCCCCGTGGATTGGATGCACTCCTGAGTATTGGCTGTTCCTATGAGGATATTCGACAGACCTCGGTCATTTTTCAATTCAAAGGTCTTATGGACCTTCGGCTTATGCAGGTCGAAATCGAGAATGACAACCCTTTTTCCAGCTTTGGCGAAGATGGTGGCGATGTTGGCTGCGCAAAAGGT
Organism: Bacteroidota bacterium; assembly: GCA_027621335.1. GTDB lineage: Bacteria > Bacteroidota > Bacteroidia > Flavobacteriales_D > JABDKJ01 > JABDLZ01. The sequence continues at coordinate 8,797 of JAQCAN010000065.1, read as the reverse complement.
CTTTCCTTCCCCTGGATGAAGCGAGGTGACCAGGATGCACTTGACCTCATGGTCCGGATTCATGTACTGGACCGCGGTTCGGATGCTCCTGAAACTCTCGGAAATATTGGACTTGGGGCTATTGTTCACGACCAATCTGTCATCTTCAGCCGTTTCCGAGAAAGGGATTCCGCCTAAAATCGGAATGGAAGTGGCTTCTTTCAGTTCACGTGTATTCTCAATCCGCTCGAAGAACATGAATCGAATGAAGGCGATGGCCAAGGCCAGGAAAAGACCGGCCATGGTGAAGGAGAGCATGATCTTGTCCTTATCAGGTGCCACCACACCCAAGGATCTGGCCCTCTCGATGACACTGGTCTGTGGGATGATGGCCGCTTTGGCGATGACTGTATTGGCCCTTTTCTCCAAGAGGAAGGTGTACATCTTCTCATTGATGCTCAAGTTGCGTCTGATCTCGACCATGTCCCTCTGCGCACTAGGGATACCCCTGATCTTGAATTCATAGACCTCCACCATTCCTGAGATATCCCTGATCTTCTCTTTTATCGCATGGTTCGAATTATCCAGATAGAGGAGAAGGTCCTGCCTCAAGGAATCGATTTTCTGTACGTTCTTCTGGTACCCAAAGTTGTCGTTGGTCACATCCACCAAGGCTGAATTCTTACTGATCTGCAGGCTATAGAGCTCCGTCAAGGAAGAGGTGAGGAACTGGTCATCGATCATGAAGACAGCAGGAGGAAAAAGGCTCACGCCCTTATTCTTCTGAACGTAGTCCTTTAAAGATCCCAAAGCATCCAGTTGCAACTCCATGGTCCTGATCTGGGTCTCATACTTCACCAATTCCCTGAAGTATTGTTCTTCCTCCTTGCCTAGATCGAGTATGGCATTGGTCACCTGATAGATCTCAAGTTGGTTCTCAATGCTGTCCAAAATGGAACTCACCTTGTTCAGTTGCAGATCGATGTAATCGATGGTCTTGTCGTTCAGTTGGAATTGCTTCTCGACCGTGTAGTCGATATAGACCGTTGACAAGGTGTCTAAAAAGGCTTTGGCTCTTTCCACCAGCTCATCCTTAAGGGTGATGTTGAGCACACTGGTGTAATTCACATTCTCTACGGTCATGTTCGACCTGTAGCGGGATACCAAGGCATCATGAGTTTGAACGGTGAACTGGTATCGGTTCCTGATCAATTCATCCATTGGAAGGGTATGGAACCCAGGCTTTCTCACAACGGTGATCTTCAGCCAGTCTTCTTCATGCTCTTTACCGAAATAAAGTTCTCGCTTCTGTTCATCTCCTAGCTTATCGTAGCCGATCTCATAACGCTCTTCATCCAATATCCGCAGGTCGATGAGCTGCCCGTTCAACCTCCTATCCATTATGTCCACTTTCACATCCACAGGTTCCAAGGAACTACCGGGAATGGTCTTCACTCTTCCGACTACATAATAGGTGATGGAATGATCCAGTCTTTCAAGAACCTTGGAGATGAGGTCATAGGAATTGATGACTCTTTTCTGGTTGGTGATATCTGCATAGTTCGAATAGAAACCAGCCAGTGAGCTATAGACTTGGGATTGATAATCCAGTTCTTCTCCGGACTTCAGGAGGATCTCCGTTTGAGCGCCATAGACCTCAGGAAGACGGTGGGTGTAGAAATACGCCACTCCAGCGAAAAAGGCGGGGATGAGAACGATGATCAACCAGTTCTTCGCGATGAACTTCTGGATGGCCCTGATGTCCTGGATGGAGATGATATTGGTGTTGCTAGATGCCAAGTTTTTCGGAACGGACGCAAATATACGACCTTGGTAAACCGAATTGGCCTCAGTCTAGAGGGGTTGATAATTGATCTGACAATTGTTCGTTAAGCCTATGCCTTTCCTTCCATAAGTCCTACCTTCGGACGCTAAGAACGCTGAACGTATTCCTTTGCAATGAAAAAGTCCGTTATCCTTTTTTGCATCTTCAGTTTCACGGGCATCATGGCCCACAGTCAGGCTGGACCTCCCTTGACAGGACCAGGCCCTGGTGGTTGTTTCCCACCTCCATGCATCCCTGTTGATGGAGGATTGAGCCTCTTGATCGCTGCTGGAATAGGGATTGCTGGAAAGAAGGCCTACGATTTTTCTAAGCAGGAGCAGTGATCTGAATGAGCCTGAAACGCCTTTGGGGCAATCCTTTCCTTCGTTTTCTTTTTCTGGCATGTCTGCTCTATTTGGCCTGGTATATCCTCTATCACGGGTACATCAATGAGCATACGCTACTCGACCGCAAGGTCATCGACAATCTCATTCTTTTAAGTGGTTCTGTGCTGGAGACTTTGGGCTACACCTTGATCCCTGAACCACCTGCAGCCGAGCAGATACGAACCGTGGGTATCGATGGGACTTACGGACTATGGATCGGTGACCCTTGCAACGGAGTAAGTCTGTTCGCCCTCTTCAGCATCTTCATTCTATGCTACCCAGGGCCATGGCGCACCAAGCTCTGGTTCATTCCTTTTGGCCTTGTGACCCTGCACCTTATCAATGTCCTGCGCATCGTGGCGCTGTGCATCATCGTGACCTATGACTATGCCTACCTGGACTTCAATCACAATTACACGTTCACCATCCTGGTCAATGGCTACATGTTCCTTCTTTGGATCTGGTGGGCTTCTTCTTACGGACCCTCCATAAAGAAGAAAGTACATGCCTAGTGGAATTCGCTGGTGGCTGGTGATCGTTCTGGCCTTGGTCTTCATCTCGCTGGGTGCGATGAGAGAGGTGCTCTTTGTGAACATCAATGAGCAACTCCTCTTCAACGAGGGCGGAGTGGACCGTTATAGAGTGGTCCCTCACCTGTGGATCTTAAAGGAATATTCCAATGGGGAATTACTGCGCTGGAAATGGATCATGACGGTTCTCTTCACCATGATGCATCTGCTCCTATCGGCACTCATGCTCAAGCAAGCCCTGAGGTTCAAAGCATCCAGACGCTTGCTATTCGCCCTTTACCTCATCGGCTTTGTCGTCTCGGGACTGTCGTTCCTCATAGGCCGATGGGCTGGGCTACCTGACCTTGGATACACCATCTCCCGTGTCATCATGGGAGGCCTTCAGAGCCCTTTTCCACTGATGTTGATTATTCCTGCCCTCATGCTCAAGAGCAGCGAATGAGCTTTGACTATTTTCAGCACCTTGTAAAAACAGACCTAAACACGATCATGGATAAGGAAATCTTCGACCTCATAGCCGCAGAACGGAACAGACAGACCAACGGGATAGAACTCATCGCCTCAGAGAACTTCGTCAGTGATGATGTGATGCAAGCCGCAGGTTCGGTTCTGACCAATAAATATGCGGAGGGTCTTCCTTTCAAACGCTATTATGGAGGCTGTGAGATCGTGGATCAAGTGGAGACCATCGCCATTGACCGCTTGAAGGAGCTCTTCGGTGCCGCATGGGCCAACGTGCAACCCCATTCGGGTGCGCAGGCCAACGCAGCTGTCATGCTGGCCTGCCTCAAGCCGGGAGATGCCATCATGGGCTTCGACCTCTCCCATGGAGGCCATCTGACCCATGGATCACCGGTCAATTTCTCAGGCAAGACCTATACACCTCATTTCTATGGGGTAAGTGCTGAAACAGGGCTGGTGGATTATGACCTACTGGAGCGTAAGGCCGCTGAAGTGAGGCCCAAGCTGCTCATCTGCGGGGCATCCGCCTATTCGAGGGATTGGGACTACGCACGCATCAGAGCTGCTGCGGACGCCTGTGGCGCCCTCCTACTTGCTGATATCGCCCACCCAGCAGGCATGATCGCGGCCGGACTCCTGAAGAATGCCTTGGAACACTGCCATATCGTGACCTCCACCACCCATAAGACCTTGAGAGGACCGAGGGGTGGCATCATCATGTTGGGTAAGGACTTTGAAAATCCTTGGGGCCTCACTACGCCTAAGGGCGAAGTCAGAATGATGAGCGCCCTGCTGGATTCGGCCGTATTCCCTGGAACGCAAGGGGGGCCATTGGAACACATCATCGCAGCCAAGGCCGTGGCTTTTGGAGAAGCTCTGAAACCTGAGTTCAAGACCTATATGATACAGACCCGAGAGAATGCCCATGCCATGGCCGAAGCCTTCGTGAGCAAAGGCTACAAGATCATATCAGGAGGCACTGATAACCATTCCATGCTCATCGATCTGCGATCCAAGAACATCACGGGTAAGGAAGCTGAGAATGCACTCGTCTCAGCGGAGATCACCGTCAACAAGAACATGGTTCCCTTTGATGAACGCTCACCGTTCGTCACTTCGGGGATACGCGTAGGAACACCAGCCATCACCACCCGTGGATTGAAACCCGAGCACATGGGAGAGATCGTGGAATTGATGGATCATGTGCTCATGAACAAGGACAATGAGAAGACCATCAAAAGCGTCAAGCAGAAGGTGCATGACATGATGAACCTCAAGCCTTTATTCGCCTGGTGAACAGGCTTTTAACCCTGTTGACATCCTCCTTTTCTAGAAAGGCAGCATAGGAGGTGATCATGATCAAACTGAAGTCCATGATGCCAATGGCCCATCCCATACCAAGGTGGATGCACATGCCGATAACGAGCAGTGGAAGTTTGAATCGCTTGGACCACACGAGGATGGAGAATAAGGTGAAATAGGCCAAAGCAAAGTAATTCATGGCTACGGCCAGACCATGCCAGTGATCCACAGACTCCATGATCCATGGCAAACTGAATTCCTTGATGTGAAGAATATCATACACTGCTTCACCGCTTCGCCATTGTTCACTCACCCATTTGTAGCCTGAAGAGAAGATGTACACGATCATGACTTGAAGGCGACATGCCCACAGGGATAGATTGGTCAGTGTGACGGAGATGCTTCCCAGAACCGTCTCACCAGTCGCATTCTCATCTGCGAAAATGAGATAGAACAGAAGACTATGCAACAGATAATTCCCTCCTACCATACTGAGGTAGGCTCTGTTGTACAGTACGATGACCCCGATCCAAACGAGGAACGTGGACAACCTCGGGTATCCTTTGACGAGATAGACACTCAGTCCGCAGAGGACAGCCAGAAAGAAGATGGGATACCATGACTCGAATCCAGGCTGATGAAGGAACATGATCAAAAAATTGATCGGGCCAGATGGAAAGCCAAGCTGAGGAGTCAGGGCGTCATCTCCCCAGAAGAGATCATGGAGTGGTAGGCAAAGCACCAAGATGAGATAGGCCGAGACCAGGAATAGCCCATTCCTCAATGCCCGAATGGTCCAAGGAGATTGCACGACCGAAGTCATTCTATGTATCCAGGACTCCAGCATTCATTCAGGGATATGGACCGGAAAGAAGTTGGAATCCAATGCCCCGGTAGGCGGGTCAAAAAGAATGATCCGGATGCGGATGGAGTCAGGCTCCACCCCAACAAGGAAATGATGAGCGAAGGCCTTGGCATATTCACCAGCCACCCCGTACCCCATTTGTTTGGGATAATAGAGCTCAGCCGGTTGCTGTTGCTTTCCGAAGTTGTCCCAGTCTCTCCAAAGGTGAAACCCTACCCCTTGGTTCACATGATAGAGTTTTGAATAGGGCCCTAATCGGTAGCTGAAATGAGCATTCTCAAAACGCTGTTCAGGATGAATCCATTCACTCCACTCTCCATTTTGGGCATACGCGAACTCCAGGCGCTTATACTTCTTCTGTGGTTCTGGAGCAAAAAGCCCCCATCCTTGATGGAACATGGGATAGGCATACCAGTGTGAATAACTCCGCCAACGTGCAGGCAGGTAGCTATCTGGCATACAGTGCATTACGATCATACTGAAATGTATGACGAAGACCGCCAAGGCCGTCATCACAATGCCCTTGCGCAAGCCATATGTGGGTGCATTCCGTGCCATGCTGTTCTTGTCGAATGTATCCCTATTTTTGAGACTCATCCCAGCGCAATCGTCAAGCTTTATGCTCAATGCAGACCATCCCGAAATCCAGTCATGGGTCAGTGTACCTTCTGGGTCTCCTTTCCCCATCCAAAACCTACCTTTTGGCATTTTCTCCACCAAGGATAGCTCACCCCGACCTGGGGTCGCCATCGGGGATCACATCTTGGACCTTAAAGCGGTCCATGGACTTGGAATAGACCTAGGCCCATTCAAAGCATCGGATTTCGATAGCTCCGTCTTGAATGATTTGATGTCCCAAGGGAAGAAGGCGATGACGGCCCTCAGGGAACGCATCGGTGAACTCCTTAACGCTGGCGATCACGAACTGAAAAATCACGCGGAATCGGTCCTTGTCCTCCAAAGCGATGCGGAGATGCATCTTCCTGTGCGCATAGGGGACTATACCGACTTCTATTCTTCCATCGATCACGCCACGAATGTGGGAAAGATGTTCCGCGACCCTGAGAATGCCCTTTTACCGAATTGGCGGCATATCCCAGTGGGCTATCACGGGAGGTCCTCGTCCATCATCCCCTCCGGAGTTCCCATTCATCGCCCTAAGGGACAGACCAGGCCAGATGCAGAGAAACCTCCAGTCTATGGACCATGTCGATTGTTGGATTTCGAATTGGAAATGGCATTCGTCACCTTTGACGGGAAACCACTCGGGCATTCCATCACCACATCTGAGGCGGAGGATTACATCTTCGGCATGGTGCTGTTCAATGACTGGTCGGCTCGGGACATCCAGAAGTGGGAGTATGTCCCTTTAGGGCCGTTCCTCGCCAAGAATTTCGCGAGCAGCATGTCACCTTGGATTGTGACATTGGAGGCCTTAGAACCCTTCAAAGTCCGTGGTGAGAAGCAGCAGCCGGTCGTCCTCCCCTATCTCGAATTTACTGGAAATCATAATGTGGATATCCCCTTGGAAGTGAGCATCGAGACTGAAACTGGAGCATCACAGGTCGTCAGTCGATCAAATTATAGATACATGTACTGGAATATGGTGCAGCAACTGGCCCATCATACGGTCAATGGCTGCAACTTACGCTCCGGGGATATGATGGCTTCAGGTACCATCAGCGGCCCTGATGAGGGTTCATTCGGGTCCATGTTGGAGATTTCATGGCAAGGAACCAAACCTGTGCAGATGCCAGATGGGACCGAGAGACGTTTCATCCAAGATGGGGACACGGTGATCATGAATGGACAGTGTGAGAAGAACGGGATTACGATTGGTTTCGGAGAACTACGGACCAAGGTACTTCCAGCGATATAAGCATCAATGGAACCGAGCACCTATGTCATAGATGAAGAGCTTGAGAAGAAGCAGATAGCTCGCAGATATCGCTCTCTCCTCATCGCAAGCAAACGTTCTAACAGTCCTAAGGAGCGCGCCCTCATTCGCAAGGCCTTCGATGTGGCTGTGGAAGCACATCGGAGTGACCGCAGAAAGACAGGTGAGCCCTACATCTATCATCCCATAGCGGTAGCCAAGATCGTGGCCGAGGAGATGGGCTTGGATACCACTTCCATCGTGGCGGCTCTATTGCATGACACCGTAGAGGACACCTATATCACCTTGGATGACATTGAGAACCTCTTTGGAAAGAAAGAGCGCTATCTCATTGATGGCTTGACGAAGATCGAAGGCGTCCTGGATCAAAGTTCGAGCATCCAAGCTGAGAACTTCAGAAAGATGATCCTCACCTTGAGCGATGATGTCAGGGTCATCCTGATCAAGTTGGCCGATCGACTTCATAACATGCGCACTCTGGACTCCATGAAGCGGGACAAGCAATTGAAGATCGCCTCAGAGACCATGTACATGTACGCTCCGCTCGCCCATAGGCTCGGGCTGTACACCATCAAGACAGAAATGGAGGATCTGAGCTTGAAGTACACAGAGCCTGACAGTTATCAGGAAATCGTGGACAACCTGCAAAGGTCGAAGGCTGGTCGGACCCGTTTCATCAATAAGTTCTCCAAGCCCATCATCAAAGATCTGGACAAAGCCGGCATCCCTTATGAACTCAAGGGCCGCACGAAATCGGTCTATTCCATCTGGAACAAGATGAAGACCAAGAAGATCCCTTTCGAGGAAGTCTATGATCTTTTTGCGATTCGCATCATCGTGGAGTCTGATTCCATTGAGATGGAGAAGAACCTCTGTTGGAATGTCTACAGCATGGTGACCGACCATTATCGCCCCAACACTGAGCGACTCAGGGATTGGATCAGCACGCCCAAAAGCAACGGTTATGAGTCCCTGCATGCCACGGTGATGAGTGATGTGGGAAAATGGGTGGAGGTACAGATCCGCAGCAGACGGATGGACAGTGTTGCTGAACGCGGATTAGCTGCTCATTGGAAATATAAAGGCGGGACTAAAGATGCGGAGAGTTCGTTGGACCGCTGGCTTCGACAAATGCGTGAGCTCCTAGAGAATCCCGATGCAGATGCCCTGAACTTCATAGATGACTTCAAATTGAACCTCTTCGCAGAGGAAATCTATGTATTCACTCCCAGTGGGGATCTGAAAAAGCTCCCCATGGGAGCCACGGCCTTGGATTTCGCCTTTGAGATCCATACCCAAGTGGGTCAGAAATGTATAGGGGCACGTCTAAATCACAAGCTGGTCCCATTGAGCCAGCCGTTGAAGAGCGGGGATCAGGTGGAGATACTCACTGGAAAGAATCAACGGCCAAACAGAGACTGGCTGAATTTCGTCATCACCGGAAAAGCCAAGTCAAAGATCAGGGAATCGCTCAAGGAGGAGAAGAAGACCATAGGCAGTGATGGAAAGGAGATCCTGCAGCGGAAACTTCGGAGTGTCAAAGCAGAGTTC
>JAQCAN010000064.1 GCA_027621335.1 Bacteroidota bacterium | reverse complement strand
ATCCATCTCCTGCATCCTCATAGAGCACACTGCTCACCTTTTGTTGGCTATGGAAGACTTTCAATCGCAGTTCTTTGATTTCGAACTCTCCCACATATCACGTCATGTCCATCCGAGAAGACATCTGCCCATACCTGTACGGTCTCTCCAACCACTCTTTTGATGGGGAATCGACCTCCCTCGATACTGGGATAAACATTTCTGACTACTGCTCTTATTTGGCCGGCTGTTCTTTTCATGGTGTTAAAAGTACACTATGTAATTCTATGATATCCTTGCGAGTTTTCCAAGTCCCAAGGACATTGAACGCACATAAGTGAGCCAATTAACCCTTGGATTTAGGACGATAAAGTAAGTGGTTTCAGAATATCAACATGGCTGAGGGTGGCCTCGTGACGGAAAAACTTGGAAATGCTGTTGGGGATAGCCAGATTGGCCAATATCTCATGACAGATGGGAGTATTGGGAGAGGAATTACCCCCGCCTTAAAAAACAAAGACTAGGTGTGCCTTTTTTACAGACCTCAAGGTCAAATGAAGCGTCATGTTCATCAAAGAAAATGACATCAAGAACATCGGACATGCCCATGGACCAAAGGGGGTTGTATAGGAAAACAGACTGGAGTCATCTGCTAATCAAGGCATCTTTCTTAAAAAGTACTTGAAACCTTAGGGATTGAAACCTTGCTCTTAAAGGCTTCAATGCGATCTTCAAGCCGAGCTTGGAGATCAGCGAATGAGAGCTCTGCAAGACTCCATTTGCTTTTTGCGATCTCCGATTCCAACCAGAATTGAGCATTCGGAATACTATCAAGGACCAGCTCTGGGAACTTACTGCTTGGTATGAGTTTCATGATGAACTGCATCATAGCTCTCGAGGTAAGCCGCCCTACGACTATGGCATTGGCAAGATAGGCTGTGGAATCTTTGAATCCGTGGATGTTTCTCCTAGCTTCTTTATCAATGGAAATGAGGCCTATAGAATAGGTGAGCACAGGAATGCTGAGTCCATATAGTTCTGCTAAACTTTCCTTGAAGGCCATATACTCTATACCTCATTGAAGATTGACTTGAATATCATCCTTCACATTCAACACGAAAAATCCCGATTTGTGAATCGAGACATCGAATATCGAATTGGAATGGAGAATAAGATCCGAGTGGTGGAATATGTCATCTGTTGTTTGCACAGTACTGTCTACGACCCTATGAAAGAATAAGTTATCGCATGAAAGCCCTAGTACTTAAGACCTAGGGATGCAATCTATCCCCTAGTTCATCGATGGGGTCCTATTTGAAGAAAGGCTATATAAAGCCTACCTTTGCGCTCTTTTTCAGATAGATACAGTAAGACTATGATCAGCGCGAGTAACATCTCCCTCCAATTCGGCAAGCGGGTCCTCTTCGATGAGGTGAATATCTCCTTCACCCAGGGGAACTGCTATGGTATAATCGGAGCCAATGGCGCAGGAAAATCCACCTTCCTGAAAATATTGACCGGTGAGGTGGATCAGACCGGAGGCAGCGTCATTGTAGAGCCCGGCAAGCGCATCTCTTTCCTTAAGCAGGATCACTTCGAATTCGATACATGCACCGTGCTGGACACCGTGCTCATGGGACATAAAGAGCTTTGGAAGGTCAAGGAAGCCAAAGACAGCATATACGCTAAGCCTGATTTCGATGAAGCGGACGGCATCAAAGCTGCTGAGCTTGAAGAGAAATATGCAGAGATGGATGGATGGAACTCTGAATCGGATGCCGCCTCCTTACTAAGCGGTCTAGGCATTCCAGAAAAAGACCATTACAAATTGCTAGAGGAATTGCCTGGAACCTCCAAAGTGAGGATCCTCCTGGCTCAGGCCCTCTTCGGAAATCCAGATATCCTCATCCTGGATGAGCCGACCAATGACTTGGACATACGCACAGTGGCTTGGCTAGAAGATTTCCTCTTAGACTTTAAGAACACGGTCATCGTGGTCTCCCATGACCGTCATTTCTTGGACACGGTCTGCACCAATATTGCCGATATAGATTTCAGCAAGATCAAGGTGTACACTGGGAATTATAGCTTTTGGTATGAGTCCAGTCAATTGGCTTTGAGACAGCGCAGCAACCAGAATAAGAAAGCCGAGGAGAAGAAGAAAGAACTCAGTGAATTCATCGCACGGTTCAGTGCCAATGCCTCCAAATCAAAGCAAGCGACCAGCCGCAGGAAACTCTTGGATAAAATCAACATCGATGAGATCCAGCCTTCATCTAGGAAGTACCCGGCCATTATCCTCAAGCAAGGCCGTGAAGCTGGGGATCAGATCCTCCATGTCCAGGATTTAAGCAAGAAGGGGACAGATGGTATGCTGTTCCAAGGCTTCGACTTGAACGTCATGCGTGGGGATAAGATCGCTTTCCTCGCCAATGACAGCACTGCCATCACCTCTCTTTTTGACATTCTGGCTGGCGAGCAGAAAGCTGATTCAGGGACCTTCACCTTCGGTGAAACAATCACTCCTGCCTATTTACCCAACGAAAACCATGAGTTCTTCGATACGGATCTGAATCTTTTGGATTGGTTGAGGCAGTATTCAACTGAAAAGGATGAAGTCTTTATACGTGGATTCTTAGGAAAGATGCTTTTCTCTGGTGAAGAGATCTTCAAGAGTGCAAGGGTGCTCTCGGGAGGTGAGAAAGTGCGGTGCATGACCTCAAAACTCATGCTAGCTGAGGCCAATCTGCTGATTTTGGATGAGCCCACCAACCACCTCGACCTGGAATCCATACAAGCCATGAATAATGCCTTGAAAGACTATAAAGGAACCGTCCTCTTCACGTCCCATGACCATGCCTTTGTATCCACTGTGGCGAATAAGATCATCGAACTCACTCCAAATGGCCATATAGAGAAGATGATGAGCTTTGATGATTACCTCTCCAACGAGAAGATACAAGAGCAACGTGAAGCGCTTCTGGCTGGAACTACGGTCTAAACCATACAGGCCTTAGAACATTGTTTCAGACTTCTGCATCCTCTATCTTGACTGAACTTATACAGAAAGGCCTAGAGCGGTCCATTTCATATCAGGAGTATAGCCAGCTGATTGGTTCACTGCTTCATGAAGGAAAGACCACGGGGTCTATCCAGACCGAGGACTATATCCATTATACCACCATGAACAAGGTCCGAATGGACCGATTGGACAAGACCACTAAGGTCCTTCCGGAGACCGAACTCTACTTCAGTACTCTGGATCGCCCGCTCCTCTTACTCACTCTGACCGAAGCCTGGTGCGGAGATGCGGCCCAAGTAATTCCAGTCATCGAGAAGATGGCGTCCTTGAGTGAACTTGCTGAAACTCGATACATCCTAAGGGATGAACATCCAATGCTCATGGAGCATTTTCTAACAGACGGAGGGCGTTCCATTCCGAAGGTCATTGCCCTGGATCAGAGGGATAAAACGGTTCTTGGAAGCTGGGGGCCTAGGCCAAAGGAGGTCCAGGACATGGTACAAGAAAGGAAGGCGGCCGCGCTACCAATGCCTTATTCGGAATTCTCCGTTATCGTACAGAAGTGGTATGCCAAAGACCGCACGGTGTCCATCCAAAGGGAATTCCTTGCTGCTCTGAAGTCTTGGTTCTGATATGTGGTGGATAGCCTTATTTTAGGCGAAAATCCAAAAGTGCATGTCGCAGTACTCCGATCTTTTCAACCTTCCTTTAGGAGAGCACTATCTGAACTGTGCCTACATGTCTCCCTTGTTACGCTCGGTAGAAGAGATCGGCATCTCGGCTATTCGGATGAAACGAAGTCCTTCCCACATGACAGCCGATGACTTCTTCGATGGGCTCGAGGTGCTGAAATCCCGTTTCGCCACTCTGGTTCATGCCCCATCAGCTCAGAGCTGTGCCTTTATTCCCTCAGTATCCTACGGCATGGCCAATGCCATTTCCAACGTGGATCCGAAAAGAGGTAAACACTGTCTTATCTTGAAAGGAGAATTCCCAAGTGGGAGATTGGCTTTGGAACGCTGGTGTGAAGAGCACGTGCAAGAAGTCCGCGAAGTAGGGCCAGTTGAGGAAGACTTCATGAATGGGGCCATGTGGAATGAATCCGTCCTAGAGGCCATCACTGAAAACAGCACCATGCTTATAATGTCCAATGTCCATTGGATGAACGGCATTCTCTTCGATATGGTAGCTATAGGTGAGCGATGCAGGTCCACCGATACAATCCTCATCGTTGACGGTACTCAGGGCGTAGGTGCTGTCCATATGAATGTACAGTCCTTTCATATTGATGCATTGATCTGTGCAGGTTACAAATGGTTGATGGGCCCCTACTCTACTGGTATGGCCTATTACGGCCCATATTTCCATCACAGCAGACCCATAGAAGAAAGCTGGATGAACCGAACAAATGCCAAAGCCTTCAGCGACCTGACCAATTATGGGAAGTTCTACAGCCCGGAAGCTGGTCGATTCAACGTGGGGCAGACCAGCAATTTCATCTTAGCTCCGATGCTCAGCGAAGCCCTCAGGCAAGTAAACGAATGGGGCACCGATCTCATCGGCTCTCATGACCTCGCCCTTTGCAAGCCTCTATGTGACTACGTGAAAAGCCATGACCCTAAGGTGGATTTGACCTATCAGAGTCCTCATATCCTAGGTATTCCAAAGCCTAATGGCATGGGCGATGATGAATTGGATCAACGCTTGACCTCCAAGAAGATAAGTTTATCAAAAAGGGGGACATTCCTTAGAATATCCCCCCATCTCTATAATGATGCCGAAGACATCAAGGCCCTGTTGACCTGTTTATCTTAACACGGTCACGCTTCCCTTTACAGTACGAGGGACTTTCTCTTCGACCGTGCAATCTTCAGTGTATCTCAGAATGTAGAAGTAGGTGCCTTCCAATGCGGGATCTCCTTCAGCATCGCCATCCCAGAAGAGGTCATTCGGTCTAGAATTGAAAACTTCCTTACCCCAGCGGTTGTAGATCACCAGATCATACTGAGAAAGGAATTTGTCCACGTCTACCAGACCAAGGCTTTCCTGATTATCCGAACGAACTGCGATTGGTCCGAATTTATCATTCACGTCATCTTCGTTTGGACTGAACACGTTAGGCATGACGAGGTCGATCTCTATGATATCCGTTGGAACATAGGATTCCCTGGTGAATTGACAACCTAACTGGTCAGTGATCTGGATGGTGTAGAACCCTTCTGCCAACCCATCAAAGATCAGATCTCCAGTATAGGGTTCACCTTGGAATGTATAGATGAACGGAGGTTCGGCTCCAAAGGTGGCCAAGACCTCTATCGACCCTACTTCATCCAGACACTCAGTTGGAGTGATCTCAGTAAGGATGTTTATCCATTGTAGTGTCGTGAAGACATAGGTGGTATCCTCATCTACAGGATTCCCGCATAGGTCCAAGACTGGACTAGTATCAGGATTGAATTGAATACTCACCTCGATAGGTAGATCTGGGAAATTAGGAGTCAGATAGATAGTCACACTCTCCGTCTGATCCAAGAGGTCACAATTAGACGCGATAGAATCCACGACATAGACCTGCCCTTCAGACTGAATGATGAAGTCAGCTGAGTCCAAGGTAGCGCAATCCACCGGTTCGCTCAGTGCGATCTCGAGGTAATTACAGAAAGGAGCTATTGCTGTGATCTCAGGTCCTCCAGGATAGAACAACTCTGCAGTGGATTCAGAGAAGTCAAGGCTATACCCATCAAAACTTCCTGTCCAGTTCTGTACCAGTAGCGCATAGGTCTCACCTGCATTGACGGGATAATCGCCATTGAATGGAGGACCATTCAAGTCACCTGGTCCGTTCAAGTTACCTGAACCGCCATTGGCGGTGCTTATTCCTGTGGGACCATTGCTGGTGAAAGAACCATAGGAGTTGCAGCTCACCAGCAACTCAGGAGAGGTACTGATATCAGAGCATGCGGCATTCGTCAAGTTGAACAATCCCCAATCGTAATCATCTGTGATGACATCCGGTGTCAAGACAAAGCTCAAGTTTCCAGATTCCTGGACCGTGAAGGTGTACCAAATGACATTCTGAGCATTATCCAAACATGCTTCAGGAGGCAATTGAACTGGGAAATTGCCTGCTTGAGGAGGGTAGCTCTCCTGGATGTAGAGGTAGTCACATACCTCATTGGCTCCCAGGCAGTCTTGCTCGGTAGGCTGAGGGCATTCTACACAGCTGAACGAAAACTGGAAACCAGGATTGGTAATAGAGAAATCTGTGATGAAGTTCAAGGTGATGCAGAAACTTGTCGCTGTGTATTCGAAAGCCCCCAGATTTCCTGAAAAAGTTTGGATCGGAGCTCCTGAGACCTCCGTTCCTTCATAAATGGAAAGTACATCCAAGAAGAATTCAGTGTTAAAGGAAGCGAAGTCCAGAAGTAGACAAGAGGCTGTATCCTCAGCGCATATCGTCATAGTGTAATTCTCACCATCCATGTAGTTCTGATTGACTCCACTATCGAAGACCAAACCTTCACATGCCGTGATGGTCTGTTCTTCAGAGATGAGGATGAAGTCGCATTCCTCACAATCAGGTCCACCGCAGTCCACCGCGAGCTCCTGACCATTCTGAATGCCGTCATCGCAGGTAGGGCATTGGCAAGTAACGGCTATCTCATATCCTGGAGCATTGATGATGCCATCCGAGGTAAATTGGATGGTCAAGCAATTCCCTGTACCCGACACGAATTGAGGAGCAACGGTTCCTGTCAATGTCATCAGCAGTGGAGCGTTCGTGTCTTCCCCGTCATAGATACTCAGGAAGTCCCATCCTGATTCGATATCGAATTGGAGGAACTCCAATTGGACACAATCTTCTGGATTCTCTCCACAGATGGTCAATACGTCATTCGAACTGTTATCGTAATTTCCGAATAGTCCATTATCATAGATGGTCGTATTACAGCTCTGTGCCTCTTGGCTACCTCCCATGACAATGAATTCACATTCCTCACAATCAGGTCCACCACAGTCCACCCCTATCTCATAACCATTCTGTATACCATCATCACATGTAGGACATACCCCATCACAGCTGATATTTATATCAAATCCACCTGCAGTCGAAAAACCATCAGAGACAAACTGAAAGGTGACACAGGATGATGGTGTCGTTATACTACTCGACCCAAAAAATCCAGTAACATCCGCTATTAGGAAACCATCGGTAGTCGTGCCATCATAGATATATAGGTGATCACCAAAAGCTATATCAAGAAAAGCTCCTTCTAATAATAGGCACTCATCACCATTCTCCCCACAGAAGGTCATGGTGAAGTTCTCGTTGTTATCGTAATTGCCTAGAATTCCAGTGTCATACAATTGAGCATCACAGGTCGTCTCTAGACCTCCTTCGCTGATGACGAAGAAATCACAATCCTCGCAGTCAGGTCCGCCACAATCCACCGCGACTTCCTGGCCGTTCAATATGCCATCATCGCAAGTTGGGCAGACACATGAGACCGCGATCTCATAGCCCGGAGCATCAATGATGCCATCAGAGGTGAATTGGATGGTGAGGCAGTTACTTCCAGTAGAAATGAACTGCGGAATGATTGTACCGGTGTACGTGCCAACAATCGGAGAGCCAGTATCCGGTCCATCGAAGATGGTCATGAAATCCCAGCCATTCTCTATATTGAATTGCAGGAATTCCAATTGGATACAATCCTCAGGGTTCTCCCCACAGATAGTCAATACATCATTAGAGTTGTTGGCGTAGTTCCCAAAAAGGCCATTGTCATAGATGGTCGTTCCGCAGGAGTTCTCAGTCTGGGTGCCATTCATGACGATGAAATCACATTCCTCGCAGTCTGGCCCCCCGCAGTCTACGCCTATCTCATAGCCATTCAATATGCCGTCATCACAGGTTGGGCAAATTCCATCACAGCTGATATTTAGATCGAAACCTCCTGCAGTCGTGAAGCCATCCGATATAAATTGAAAGGTCACGCAGGAAGAAGGCGCTGTGATGGCGTCTTCACCATTGGTATTGGTGAGGTCAGCTACCAGGAATCCATCCGTTGTCGTTCCGTCATATACATAGAGATGGACTCCGAAAGCGATATTGATGAAATTGAAATCGATCAACAGGCACTGATCGGGATCATCACCGCAGAAGGTCATGGTATAATTCTCATTATTGTCATAAGGTCCGGAAACACCGGCATCCAAGAGCTGCTCATCACATCCAGTCACGGTACCTCCTTCACTGATCACATTGAATTCACATTCTGGACAATCAGGACCTCCGCAGTCGGCAGCGATCTCCTGTCCATTCAGAATTCCATCATCACAAGTGGGGCATACGCAAGAAACAGCAATCTCATAACCTGGAGAATCTATGATCCCGTCAGATGTGAATTGGATGGTAAGACAGTTGCTCCCCGTAGAGATGAACTGGGGAATCTCTGTCCCTGTGTATGTGCCAACAATAGGCGAGCCGGTATCAGGTCCATCGAAGATGGTCATGAAATCCCATCCACTCTCGATATTGAATTGAAGGAATTCCAACTGCATGCAATCGTCTGGATTCTCTCCACATATCGTTAGGATATCATTCGAACTATTGGCATAATTCCCGAATAGTCCATTGTCATAGATGGTGGTCTCACAACTCACTTGGGTCTGATTTCCTCCCATGACGATGAAATCACACTCAGGGCAGTCAGGTCCACCACAGTCCACGCCTATCTCTTGACCATTGGCTATGCCATCATCACAAGTGGGGCAAACACAGGTGATATCGATCTCAAAACCTGCAGGGGTCACTGAGACATCTGAGGTAAAGACCAAAGTGATACACTCAGTCCCAGTGGAAATGATTCCAGGATCGATAGTGCCTGTCAATGTGTCCACTGGACTTCCTGAAGCTGTGGGACCAGCATAGATGAGCAGATTGTCAAAACCAGACTCCACAATGAATGATTGGAAATCCAATTGGAGGCAACCCCCAGGCTCATCTGAGCAGAAGGTCATGGTGTAGTTCTCAAAGTTCTGATAGTTTCCTGATGCGCCTCCACTATCATAAATGGTCCCCGTACAGGTCGTCACTGTGCCGCCTTCTGAAATAAGGTAGGTCTGAGCGTTTACTGACGCACTGAAAAGCATAGCTGAGCTGATCAATAGAATGGTAAAAATTGATTTCATGGTTGTCTTGTTCATCTGTATATCTCTACGCCCCTGACATAGGGGTCCCTAAACTACGATAATAAGCTATTCATCGCCCTGAGCTACAAAGGTTACATGACCAAAGAAAAGGGGGATTTATCTTCGTGCCTTTGAAAGCTAATGGGCTGATTTCAATGTCTTCATGTCGAATTGAAGCCTTCAGCTACCTGAAATAAGATTGTATGGCATCCTATCTCGAACTATTCATAACGTCCTTCAAGCAGTTCGCCTCATATACGTGGGCTGAGATAACCTTCCAAGTATCTCCTTGGTATGTGAATTATTTCTGGTGGTTGGTGATTTTATCCCTAGTCGTGTGGAGTTTGGAAATCATCATGCCTTGGCGCAAGGACCAATCCATCATTCGAAAGGACTTCTGGCTGGATGCCTTCTATATGTTCTTCAATTTTTACATCTTCAAGCTTGTCATCTTCTTCGCCTTTTCCAATGTGACCGAAAGATTCTTCACCGATCTCCTTGGCGGGGACCTGTCCAGATTCAGCTTTCTTGATCTAAGTGATTTTCCCAACTGGGCGCAGCTCCTTATTTTCTGCATAGCTACGGACTTCATCCAGTGGTTCACCCATGTGCTTCTGCATAGGTTCGAATTCCTTTGGCGTTTCCATAAGGTGCATCATTCTGTTGAGCAAATGGGCTTTGCGGCCCATCTCAGATACCACTGGATGGAGAATGTCTTCTACACTCCCATGAAGTATATCATGGTCATGCTTCTTGGCGGGTTCACTCCGAGTCAGGCCTACATCGTCTTCTACGTTGCTATAGCCATTGGGCATTTGAATCATGCGAATCTCAATTGGAGCTACGGTCCGATGAAATACCTGTTCAATAATCCCAAAATGCACATATGGCACCATGCCTTCGCTTTACCTTCAGAGCATCATCACGGAGTGAATTTTGGGATTTCCTTGAGCATATGGGATTATATCTTCAGGACCGCCTATATCCCTAGGGATGGAAGGGACATCAAGCTTGGATTCCAAGGGCTTGAGAAGTTCCCAAAGAACTTCAGCAAACAGCTCTTTTATGGCTTCAAGGAGTCGAAAGAGGCTTAAGGCACAAGAACTGATCTTCGTCATGTCGCTTTGAATTCGAAACGATTTTGAGCGTACTTGCGTAAAACCACTCTGGGGAGTAGAGAAGACCCCTTAACCAAAGTGTTTTACATGAAGATTATTCAACTCAAGATGGAGCGCATCGTCATGCTCGCCATCGTCAGTGTCACCTTTATAGGCTGTCAATCCGATTCGTCCGATGAGGTTAGGACCACATTGGACTGGAAACTCAACGATGTCCTGTCCACATATAGTCCTACTTGAAAGGCGGACTATTTCAAATTACCAGAAAGCAACGATTTTTCAAAAATTCCTGCAGACCCGAACAACCCCTTGACGGCTGAGAAGGTAGAACTGGGAAGACTGCTTTTTCATGAGACTGGCCTCGCTGTTCACGCTAAAGATGGAACTCACATGGAGACCTTCTCCTGTGCCTCATGCCACCATGCCCAAGCTGGATTCCAAGCTGGAGTGGTTCAAGGCATCGGGGATGGTGGATTAGGTTTCGGAGCGGCAGGTGAAGGGCGAATGATGGACCCCA
>JAQCAN010000063.1 GCA_027621335.1 Bacteroidota bacterium | reverse complement strand
AAAGCGGCTAAACCAAAAAAATCATTCATACTCTCACTCTTGAGAGCGACCTTCCCGCAGGTGCGGGACGGTATCCTAACCAACTGAAAACCGGGCGATCTCGAAACGGTCAAAAGTGGTCAGACTAAAATTCTTATCCCACTCTTTCAGCGGGCGAGCAAAATTAAAGCAATTCTCTTTCAATCCAAATCTTAATTCAATCAAACGGATTATTGATTTCTTCGGAAAGATCAATAGATAACATGCACAGATCCCCTGTATTCAGTACCCTTTAGTTCAATGAAGTAGAAATAGACTCCTGGACTTACTAATTCCCCAGCTGGAGTGCGACCGTCCCATTGGGTGTTATTGCCCGAGGACTTGAATACGATTTGTCCCCAACGGTTAAAGACCTCCATGTTCAGGCACTCGGAAATCGCTCCTCTCAATCCAACGTCCAAGACATCATTCTCGCCATCTCCATTAGGCGTCATGACGTTGATTAGCTCGACCGGGAAATAGGCGGCAAAATCATTGGCATTGATCAACGTATCGGTCGTGTAAGTACATCCTAAATCTGAGGTAGCTGTCAAAAGGACGAGATACTGACCATTGAATCCATAGGAGTGGCTTGGACTATATTCTGCCGAGCCGTTGCCATCCCCGAAATCCCATGTATAGCTCAGATCAAAATCAGAGGAATTCAAGAAGTTGATGTTCAACTCTTCACAAGATGGGCTGGCCTGAATGTCAAAGGTCAGTTCAGGAACATTTTCCACATTGACCGTCACTGTGGACTGTCCTTCACAGATGGAATTAGAACTGCTCACCGTGTAAGTAGTCGTCACCGAAGGAGTCGCGACTGGATTAGCAGCCAGCGTATCATTCAATCCTGCCACTGGTGACCAGATGAAGGTTGATCCCGCAGGAGAAGTGGGAGAGCCTCCGAGAATCACGGGCTCACCAATGCAGATGAGCGTGTCAGTACCTGCCGTTGTTGGGACAATCGGATTCACCGTGACGACCACGACATCGGAATTCTCGCAACCATTCACATCGGTCACCGTCACCGTGTAGGGAATTATGGCAGCCGTGTCAGGAGAGGCTAGAGGATTCTCAATATCCGTAGCTGAAAGACCAGATGACGGAGACCAAGAATAAGTCGAGAGGCCTGATGTGGCCTGCAATTGTATTGCATCCCCCGTGCATAGATATCCTACATCTTCTCCTGCATCGATAAATGGCAGAGCATTAACAGTGATGATGATTTCATCCGAGTCAGTACACCCATTATCAAGAGTGACCAGAACGGTATAGGTCGTAGTCTGCTCAGGAGAAGCGCTTGGATTGGATACATCTGAGGCATCGAGACTTTCTGAAGGGGACCATTCATACTGATCGCCTCCGCTGGCATCCAAGACTAAAGAAGAGAATAGGCAGAGTTCCTCGTCCTCTCCAGCATGGGCCACTGGAACTTCTAGGAATTCTATAATCACCTGTTCAGTGCTGGCACAGCCATTCAGTTCAGCGCTCCAAGTCAAGATATAGGCCCCAGGGGAATTTCCTGTTAGCCCAGAAATCCCAGAGTTTACGTCTATAAAAGTGACTTCCACAGGACCGCTCCAGGTTCCAGTTCCTATGTCGGTGCTAGCTTCGAGTATGGTTTGAAAGGCACAGATCGACTGGTCTTCCCCTGCATCGACAATAGGGAAAGGACTGAAGGTGATGGTTATGGTCTCTGAATCCGTACAACCTCCGCCATTATCCTCGGTCCAAGTCAGCTGCTGGGCACCGAACGCTCCACTCAGAGTGACAGTGGCAGTTGGATCGCTCACATCACTGAACGTCACATTTACTGGGCCAGACCACATTCCTGTGCCCACACTTGGTGTAGCAGATAAGGTATAACTATCACCACATACGGCATCATCTTCTCCTGCTTCGGCTGTAGGCTGTTCAGTGAAAGAAATGTCAACTGTGGCTTCTGAGGTACAGCCATTATTCTCCTCAGTCCAGGTCAATGTGTAAGTACCGTAGGCACCAGCAGTAATCTCGGCTTCAGGGTCATTCAACCCACTGATTGTCAAGTCATTTGGTATGGTCCAGATCCCTGTTCCAACCGAAGGAATGGCGGATAATAAGCCTGAAAGACCGCAAAGATTCTGAGCTTCTCCTGCATCAGCCATCGGCTGATCGATGAACGTAATGTCCACATCATCCTGATCGGAACAGATACCACCATTGACTTCGGTCCATGTTAGAGTATAGGTGCCTTCCAAAGCTGTCAAAACCAAGCTATTCGGGTTGTTCGGATCCGAGAGTGTGAGATCGGCTGGAAAGCTCCAAGTTCCAATACCAACTGAGGCTTCCGCAAAGAGATTGAGAGCAGAACCACACAGGATTGTATCCAGTCCAGCTTCCGCTACTGGAACTTCGAAGACAGTGACCATTACCGAGTCAGTAACCTGACAATTATTCGAATCTGTCAAGGTGACCTCATAGACAGTGGTCTCAGAAGGGTTTGCAATAGGAGAGTCGGATGAAGGGTCATCCAATGAATCTCCAGGTGTCCAGGAATAGGTGACTCCGCCTGTAGCCACCAGAACTGTGCTTATGCCAGCGCAGAGGTCAACATCCTCGGAGATGGTGTAAGGGGTTTCGTTCACGGTGACCATCACGCTATCAGTGGCTGAGCAGTTTGCTGGACCGACCACAGTGACAAAGTACATACTTGAAGCACTAGGGAATACATTTGGATTGGCCACAGAACCATTCTCAATCTCGCCTATAGGTGTCCAAGAGTAGAAGCTTCCGGTCGGCCCTGTCGGATTGCCCCCAAGGGATATGGTATCACCAAGACAAATGACTACGTCAAGACCTGCATCGATGTTAGGCAGAGGCAGGATGGCCAAGTCCAGATCAAAGGGGTCGCCAACACAACCTATACCGTTGGTAGCGGTGACACTCACTTGCCCCACACCTGATGCACCCCATTCCACTTCGATCTCATTCGTTCCCTGCCCTGAAATAATGGAGCCTCCTGCAGTCGTCCATACATAATCTCCTCCCTGGAACTCATCTGTCGTATAGGTCTCAGTGCTGAATTCACAGGCATTGCCATTTCCATTGATGAAGCTGGAGCCGGTAAAAGGCACGACTTGTATGGTATAGACGATGCTGGCACTCTTTGGAGGACACCCATTGTCAGTTGCGGTTGCGCTAAAGAAGTACGGGTTCTGACGTCCTTGGTCACAGCTGGTCTCCCAGCAGAAATCCGCCTGAACGCTTGCCAATCCCTCTTGAGGGGTGGTGATGGTCGCCACGGGGTCGAGGATATTTGTGTCGAACACTTCTCCGTTGGAGGTCAAAAAAAGGCTATCCCCATTTTGGTCGATGAAGTTGACTGGGAAACAGAGTTGCTCTCCTTCAGCTACTGTGAAGTCCGTCTGTCCTCCTCCAACTGCTGACAGATTAGGGGCTGGATTCGGGGGGCAATTGATGACCAAAAGCTGAAGGTCTCTGCGCGTGATGCCTATCAAATTCCCGTTCCTGTACTCTTTGATCTCCACTGCTACAGCGAACTGACCGCTATTTGGACTGCTGTATTCGGTCAGTCCCGTGGCGCCATTGATGAAGGCATAACCACCAGCTCCGAATGGGCTGTTTTGGTTGTAAGTTGCGTTGTACGTAGCATTGGGAATAGGCCAGGTAATAGGATCTGGATAACCGAATATACCTGGATTGGGATCTGTGTCCGAACTATTCCCTCGGAAAGGGTTGATGAAGGAGAAGACTAGAAGGTCTCCATCTGGATCTACCGCAGTATTCAAGAAAGTAGCCGTATCGCCAGCGCAGATGTATGGGGTAGGAGGTGCATTGAAGAATGGAGAGCTGTTCACTACCAATGGAGAAGGGATATAAGTCGTGAAGCCTACACCTTGAAGCGCTTGTAGATTCACAACTGCATCATTCCTGCAGCATCTGTCATAGTACAACCAGTAGCCGCCAAAGTTCAATGGCAAATCGACAAAGGCCTCGTAGAATCCTTCTTCCACACAGACATCTGCAGCCACTGTGCAACTTGAAGGAAGATCGGGTTGTACCTCTTGGAAGGAGATGAGGGGGAGAACGATTTCATCGGCCAAGAATTTGGGAGCATTCGGAGCGTTCAGGTTATTGGTGTAAATGGCTATTGGGATGCTGCCCTCCGGATCTGGAAAATTAGAGGTCGGACCACAGTCGGTATAGGTGATGGCGAAAATCCTGTAGCGATAGGTCCCATTGACATTCTGCCCGAGATACTCATAGCTCAAACTCCCCCCGATAAGGTGCGTGGCCTGGGAGTCAATGGTCGATAAGGAAAAACAAAGCGTGATCAGAAAGCAACGTGCAATAGTGTTCATTAGCTTATTCATGGGCTGAGTAGGGGCTTAGCGCTGTATGCTGATTTTCCGGGACATTAGATGGTCTTCTGTCTGAATGATCAGGATGTAATTCCCGTCAGCAATATCGCTAAGGTCCATTCGTCCGCCTCTGATCGCCCTTGGAGTAGTGACCGAACGTCCACTCAAATCACTTAAATAGACTTGAGCAGTCGTCAATAGAATGTCATCACTTACAATCATCAGATAGTCTTGAGCGGGATTGGGGTAGATTGTCAAATGATCATCGATCAGCTCTTCAATGCCAAGAGGGGAGCAGGACCACTCCAAAATAAAACCACTTACGTTTCCACCGAAATTAGTGGTCTGTCTGAGGGTGATGGAGTTGCCAGTGCTTTCAATACTTCCACCATTTGGCAGGCTATTCCCAGTGTATTGACCGATCAAAGGGGCTGTAATATCCGGACCATCATAGATGCGCAAGAAGTCATTGCTCTGGAAGAAGAAGGTGATGAAATCCAGCGTGATCTTATTGCCAGCAGTCGTCTCAATAGCCTGTATCCCATTGCTATTCGAAGAATAGTTGCCATCGGGTCCTCCGTCATCGGTGAGGAAGCCATTGCATTCGGTGAGAATAGCCGCTGTGCCATTGGTAGGCATGAAGGTGGTATCGCATACCCCTTCGAAATCCACTTCGATATAGTCCAAGAAGGCCAAGCTGTCTTGACCGTTGTCATTGAAAGCTACAAGTGATACCGTGAACAGCCCAGACGAGGTATAGGTATGGCTTGGCGCTTCATCATTGCTTGTGATTCCATCTCCGAAATACCACGTGAACTCTGTGGCATTGGCACTTGAGAGGTTGTTGAAGTCCACTTCTCCGTCACAGCTGAACAATGGACTGGCATTGAAATTCGCCTCAGGTAAGCTGAGGTCGGGCAAGATGACGATGCTGTAATCCTCGGCCTGACCAAATTGGGTGTTGGTGCAACCCGTGTTGCCATTCCCTACGAAATCCGCTATGACCCTGAGGCGAAGACGGGTATTCTCCACCGGTACGGAAAACGGGATCGAGATCATCCCAGAATGATTGGTGGCGTTCTGGGAGAGAAAGACCCGTTCACTTAGCCCGAAAGCTCCATCACCATTGAAGTCAATGAAAACACTCAGGTCTTGGGGGTTATCATTTCCCGTGAACGAGGAGAACGAGAAGGACTCGCCTTCAGTCACGGTAAGTTCTACTTCACAGCTGAAGTCCTGATAACCTTCTGACGCATTGGCTGAAGTGGTGATCTGTCCATCCAGATTCACATTTTGAATACCATAGCCACAGCAGTAGGAGGTGGTATTGACCTGACAGGCTGGGGTAAGTGCCTGACTGAGATCCACGGTGACTGCTCCTACGGCCAAAGTATCATCACTTCCGAAATCATTTTGAACCGTCAGTGTGACGTCATAGGTCCCGCTGCTGGTATAGGTATGGGTAGGAGATGGGAGAGTGGAGAAATCGCCATCTCCAAAAAGCCATAACCAGTTCTCAGGTACGTTCTCTGACTCATCGAAGAAGCTCACCGTTCCATCACAGGAGAAGGATGGACTGAACGTGAAAGAAGCCGTAGGTCCTTCCTGGTTGGAAGAGATGATGATGCTATAGTCCTCCCCTTGGCCTCCTGACAATGAGGCACAAGGACCTGGAGAACCGATGAGAAAGAAGTCACTGACTATTCTGAGTCTTAAGGTACTATCTGTCAATGCAGCATTGCTAGGGGTGAACGGGAGGGAGGCTGAGACAGCCACGTCAGTGTCCACAATCTTCTCGCTAGGAATGAATACGCCATTTCCATCATAATCAATCCATGCCACCACCCGACTTGGAGCAGCTCCGTTCACCTCGACCTCCAATGTGTATTCTAGACCCTGATCAAGGGTGAATAAGGTACAAGTGAAATCCTCATACCCACTATTGATGGCGGAGCTCGCATTACTTACTCCGGCCAAGGTCACTGAGCTGATGCCAAAACCCAAGGCCGGGTCGGCAGAGCTTGGAATGCATGTGCTTGCTGTGGGAAGTACACCCGTCAATGTCACTGTCACAGCATTTTCGATGGCAATGCTGTCCGAGCCGAACTCATTGGAAGTAACTAAGGAAATGGTGTAAGTCCCATCGGCAAGATAGGTATGACTAGGATCAGGATCTGAGCTGGTCGTGCCATCACCAAAGTACCAGAGCCAAGTGTCAGGCTGATTGAGACTTTCGTCATTCAAGAAAATCACCCCGGAGCAGGGGGCAAAACTCGTGATTGAGAAATTCGCCACGGGTGGAAGCTCAGCTGACTCCCAGATCAGTCGGATGTCAGGTCTTCCATTGACCTCCACCTCTGACTGATTGTCATTACAGGCAATAGCACCTCCAAAATGATCACTCTCTGCAAAGCCATTCTGGCCAAAAACACTGAACCTCACTGAGTTCTCATTGGGGAAACCCGGATTGTTGTTATCATAGCAGGTCTGGACGATAAGATCAGAGAACCCGTCCCAGAAGAAAGGCGTAGAGAAGGTGTGGACATTGTAGCCCGCGACCACGGTGTAGACCGAAGTGGAGAACACTTCGGTGAGTCCACCTTGGAAGGAATTATCTATCGGACCAGTAGAATGGGCAATCCTTAAAGAGAAGTCTTCCAATGCTGTTCCATTCGATAGAGCATCTACAAAAAAGCCCAGACCAGTGATGAATCCACTTCCAAGACCTTCATTGGTAAGTTCTGATGAACTGATGATCGTCTGTGTTTTGGACGACCTCAATAAGAAACTGTATGGACCATCTAATCCGAAGTCGGAGTTGCTGAAATTCCCGTTACCAAGATCGACAGTGACCTGTGAGAAAATCGAGCTGCCTATGAGTGAGAAAACAATCAAAGGCAAGAGGTAGCGTCTATTCATATGAAGTGAGGTCGTCTAAGAGGATATGGACTCCAAAAATACGTAAATACATAGTTTGGAGCTCCCTGATTAACAAGCCAAAAAGGGTAAACCAAAAGCTTCCACTCAGGTGCTTTCCGGTTTTCGATCCAAGAGTTCTAGTTTCTCCAATTTCTCCTGATTGTCAGGAGTAGATACATAACGTACACTTCTCTCATCGATGATCATGTCCAAGACTCCCCATTTGACCAACCTAGCCAAGGTGTCAGTGGCGCGTTTGTAGTGTTGGCGGGTCAATCGGCAATACTTCTTGAAAGAGATGCTATCATTCTCCCGCAAGAAGCTGAACAATTTCTCTTCATTGGCCCCGTAAGTGAAACGCTTTCCATCCTTCTCCGAGGCGAGAGACCAAATCCTTAGAAGGACAGGAGAGGCTTTCAGGTTCATATCATCCTTGCGTATGTAGGCCAATTGCCTTCCATCCTCTTCTTTTACGAAGTGCTTCTGTTCTGATTTGTCGACAAGGATTTCCAAGACATCCTTGCCTTCCACTTCGTGCAGTTTGCCTGTGATCTTGACTTCAGGGGTGGAGAAGACCTGTGCGGCTGCTTCCACCATGTACATCTCTTCCTCGGAATTCACTCCCACTACTTTCCCGTTATCTTTCACCCCGACAAGCAATCGGCCTCCATCTGTATTGGCAAAGGCCACCAAGGAGCGAGCGATTTTCCTAGAGTCGTTCATCTCGTATTTGAAGTCGAGCTCTTGATGCTCACCCTGAGCGATAAGCCTATAGATATGGTCTCTGGAGCTCATAAAAGAAAAAAGGGCCGCGATGAGCGGCCCTTCAAATATACCATTAGAATGAATTTCTTCAGTCGGTGATGACCAACTTGGTTCTGAATCGGTTATTCTCACTGTCCAAGCTCATCTGATAAAGCCCGGGAGCCAAACCTTGGACTGAGATCTCTGTCACTTCGCCAGGCGTCAGAACGAGTCTCTGCAGAAGTACAACCTTGCCGCTCATGTCATATAAACTGAGTGTCCCATCCAAAAGATCGGAGCGATAAGGTGATAGGTAGACGGTCTCTCCTTGTACAGGATTAGGATAGAGCAAGAAGGCTTCTTCTTCAGTCTCCACCAGTCCATTGACCATATCGATATTGAAGAAGTCAACGAGATCGAAGATGTTCAGCACGTTTCCGACCGTGTCCGTTCCATTGAGGATCTGAATGTCGATGTTGGACAAAACATTCACACCGCTTAGGACATCAAACCTGAATTCGTAGGTCGAGTCATCCAGCCATCCACTGGTTCCAGTGTTCTGAATCAAGTTCAAGCTTGGATCCTCAATCGGGAAACTGATGGCCGGTGCAGCATTGGACATCGGTTCATCGAAGCTGATCTCTATCGAGAATTGATTCACTCCTATCAAGCTATTGTTGATTAGCGATGTGCTAGGGATAGCCGCAATGACACTTGGGTTCTTGGTGTCAATGAAGAGGTCGCTGTCAAAGCTGGTTGGTGAAAGAGGATTGCCATCCAAGTCCAATGCTCCATCAATCTCATATCCGATGTCAGATAGAGTCACCTCCGCGTCACTGATAAGGAAATCGAATGATACTTCTTGGCTAGAACTCCACACGGTCTCTATGAGGTCCAAACTTCCCTCAGGAGAGGTTCCTGTGAAGACCAAGGTCGGCAGCACGGACTCATCCATGTTTTCATCGAACAAGGCGCTGATGGTCAATACATTTCCCGTTTGAGAATCTGCAATGATGGACTCAGAGACCAAGCTGAGAAGGACCTCAGGATTCTTCATCAGAACATCCAAGGCGTTGCTCAATATCAAAGGCTCTCCAGGATTCATAGCCGCATCGCTGAATCCAGAAATAGATAAGTCTATATCGGCAAGGTCGACCTGGGCATCCACCACATCAAAGCTGAATTCAAGGGTCATACCATCTGTCCAAGAGGTGCTTGCAAGGCTGAGGGCTATGCCTCCATTCTCTAATGGGAAGGTGATGTTAGGAAGAACAGAGGTTTCCATGGCCTCGTTAAAACTAACTTCCACCATCAGTCCATCCATACCTATCGAAGCATCTGTCAGAGTAGTGGCCGAGAGATCAGTAATCATTGCAAGAGGCGCTTTGGTGTCAACAGAGAAGAGATCCACGGAGGACTCCATGGTCTGCATATTCCCTGAAAGGTCCACCGCCTGGGAAATCGCCACATCGATGGAAGCCATTTCCGCATTTTCATCGGTCAGATCGAAAACAGCCGTATAGCTTGACGAGGAGGTCCATTCACTCATCCCTGCATTGAGCACCAGACCAGCGGCCAGGCCATCTTCAACAGGGAAGGTCACAACTGGAAGGACCTCGGTATCCATGGTCTCATCATAGACGAAGGTCAAAGTCAGAGCATCACTGCCTATGGATGCTCTGTTCAGGATAGTCTCATCTGAGACGAGGGAAGTGATAAGAGGTGCACGGTTATCCAGTGTGAAAAGATCAATCGATTGAGCAGGAAGAAGCAGGTTTCCTAGTGCATCATTGGCTGACGAGACTTCCACATCCACATCGTAGATCTGAGTGTTTGCATTGACTGAATAATTCTGCATGAAAGTCGTTCCTGAAATCCAAGTGCCCACTCCAGGAGTCAAGACCTCTGATAACGGATTTTCCGCAGGGAATGAGATAACAGGGGTTAATCCTATATCCATAGTCTCACTGAAGCTCATGGTGAGGTTCGCTTCTGTTGCAGATACTTCATTGAAGATGATAACATCTAAACTAGGATTCTCAG
This sequence comes from Bacteroidota bacterium, assembly GCA_027621335.1. GTDB lineage: Bacteria > Bacteroidota > Bacteroidia > Flavobacteriales_D > JABDKJ01 > JABDLZ01. The sequence goes on along the minus strand of JAQCAN010000063.1, from coordinate 747 downwards.
TGTCGATGATCAATGCATCATTAACATTGAAAGGTTCCATCAACCCTCCAACAGTGTTCTTAGCACCAATCAGGCTGATTGAAACAGATCCTAGATCCTCATCGGCATCATTCATTAAATAGCTCACTTCGAACGTCCTGATATCAACCCATTGAGTGGATGCAATAGTCAAGGTGCTCAAGGTAGGGTTGCTCGGGCTGAAACTCAGTGTTGGTGAGATAGCGGAATCCATATCCTCATCGAACGTGAAGCTCAAAGTAAGAGTTGAGCCGGCCTCGGAGTCGCTGATGCTCGATTCTGAACTGACAAAATCAACCACCCTAGGTCGACCACCGACAAAGAGGGTGTTCGCATGAACGATGGCATCCATGCCGATCTGATATCCCATCTTTCTGCCTCTGATATCATCTTGGGGAGGGTGTATGCCACCCCAGATGCGAGATAAGCTGCACTGATCGGCTGCATCACGGTAGGTGGCCCATTCCAATTCCATCTCTACACTCGGGCCTTCCTCGAAGACCAAGAAATCATTCTGTGGAGTTTCAAATACGCCCATTCCACCAGGGAAGAATTCATCACCTGTAATGGAGGTCATCACTTCGGCAGCTGCCCTTGAAAAGGTGCTGTGACCAGAGACATAGCCAGCAAAGTTCGGACTGACAAAGGAAGGCCTTTGGTAAGGCCACCAATTCTCAGCTAGTTTCCAACCAACACCTAAAGTTATGGGCACATAGTTCGCCCCTTCGA
>JAQCAN010000062.1 GCA_027621335.1 Bacteroidota bacterium | reverse complement strand
ATGGACACAAGTCGGCCATGACCGATGAGAAGGCTGAACTGGTCAAGGAAGAAGTGATGACACTGCTGCGCAAGACATTGAGGCCTGAGTTCTTGAACCGTGTGGATGAGACCATCATGTTCAAGCCTCTGACCAAGAAAGATATCATTGCTATTGTCGATCTGCAATTGGAGATGTTGAATCAGCGTTTATTGGAAAGAGGTATTCGAATGAAGACCACAGAGGATGCAAAGGCTTTCCTTGCAGAAGTAGGATTTGATCCAGCCTTCGGAGCTAGGCCAGTAAAACGGGTGATCCAGAAGCAGGTATTGAATGAACTCTCTAAGCAGCTCCTCGCGGGAAGAGTCGATGCCTCGCAGAATGTCATCATGGATGTATTCGAAGGCAAAGTCGTCTTCAGGAAACCAGTGAATGAGCTGGAGATGGCCTGAATGAATTAAGATTTGGTTTGTTGTTTGGTTAGTAAAAAGCCCCATCCTAGGATGGGGCTTTTTTAATGTTCTTGTCAGATCAACGTTGATTGCCTGATGGCTTTGACCTTCGGTTGCCTGAACTGGGACCACCTGCAGGTCGCCTCCCACTGCCCTGGCCTCCTGGCCGCCTTGAAGGGCCATTGGACTTCGGTTTGCGACTAGCTTGATTCTCTCTCCTGGCCTGTTGACTCGCTGGAGGTGGACCTACAGGGGCATTGGGATCCGGCTCGAAACCTTCATAGACCCCAAGTTTCATCTTCTCACCCAATAACTTCTCTATGCCTCTCAGGTACTCCAATTCCTCACTGCAGACCAAGGAAAGGGCCTCACCTTCAGCTCCAGCCCGACCTGTCCGACCGATGCGGTGTACATAGTCTTCAGCCACATTGGGCAATTCGAAATTAACGACATGGGGAAGCAGGGGAATGTCTAGTCCGCGTGCTGCGATATCAGTGGCCACGAGGACACGGATGTTGCCTTCCTTGAAGCCTGAGAGGGCCTTGGTACGGGCACTCTGGCTCTTGTTTCCATGAATAGCCGCTGAGGAGATCTTTGTCTTATCCAAACTCTGGCTGAGTTTATTCGCTCCATGCTTGGTGCGCGTGAAGACCAGGACCTGGCTCCACTTGCCTTCGGAAATGAGCTTGATCAGCAGCGCAGTCTTTTTTCCTTTATCCACATGAAATGCCTTTTGTGCCACTCGTTCGGCTGTCGTATTCTCAGGGGTAGCAGCAACCGATATTGGGTTGCTCAGGATATTGGAGGCCAATTTCTTGATCTCATTGGAGAAGGTCGCAGAGAAAAGTAGGTTCTGACGCTTCGGGGGAAGCAGGGCCATGACGCGCTTGATGTCTCGTGCAAAGCCCATATCCAACATACGGTCCGCCTCATCCAAAACAAGGAATTCCACTTTGGACAGGCTCAATGCGCCTTGACTTTCCAGGTCGAGCAACCGTCCTGGAGTGGCCACGAGGATGTCCACGCCTCTTCGTAGTTTGGTGACCTGAGGATTCTGGTTGACCCCTCCGAAAATGACGAGGGAATCCATGTTCATGTATTTGCCGTAGTCTTCTACGCTTTCTTGGACCTGTGCGGCCAATTCACGCGTTGGGGTGAGCACTAAAGCTCGTATAGGACGCTTTCCAGGGTGTTTCCATTCACCTAGGAGTTGGAGCATGGGCAATGTGAATCCAGCGGTCTTTCCTGTTCCGGTCTGAGCCGAGGCGAGGATGTCGCGCTTGTCCAAGATGACCGGGATGGCTTTTATCTGTATGGGTGTCGGGGTGGTGTATCCTTTTGTGCTGATAGCTTTCAGCAGGGCATCGGAAAGCCCTAATGAGTCGAATGACATATAAATTATAGTGGGGATAACAGCCTGGTCTCAGGCCGTGGTTTATTGTATTGAAGTGCAAAGATACGTCTAAAAGGAAGATGACGTGGGAAATGGAGTAGTGCTTCACATTCCCTCCTCTCCCAAGAAGGCATATTGCAAGAGGTTCACACCCATTCTCAAGGCTTTCAAACGGGTCTCATCGGAATCCTTGTGGACGGAGTAATCCTCCCAACCGTCACCAAGATCGCTCTCATAGCTGTAGAAACAGACCATGCGTCCCTCCCAGAACAATCCGAATCCCTGTGGGGGAAGGCCATCATGTTCGTGAACCTTGGGAAGTCCTTCATTGAAATCAAAGGCCTGATGGTAGATGGGATGTGAAAAGGGTACCTCTATGAACTCCAGCTCTGGAAAGACCTTCTTCATCTCAGGACGGATGAAAGGGTCCAAGCCAAAGTTGTCATCGATATGAAGGAAACCACCTGCCATAAGGTAGTTCCGGAGGTTCTCAGCATCAGAAGCGGTGAAGACCACATTTCCGTGACCCGTCAGATGGACAAAAGGATAGTCGAAGATACCCACACTCCCCACGTCCACGAAGGGCACGTCTTCAGAGATGTCGGATCCGGTCTCTTCATTGAAGAACTTCACCAAGTTGGGGACCGAGGTGGGATTCGCGTAATAGTCTCCTCCCCCTTTGTACTTCATCACAGCCACTTTGAAACTGGATTGGGCCTCAGCGTTTAAAACCAACATGAACGTCAAGCCCAAGGCTATCAAGTGCTTCATTATCATACTGCAAAGTTAAGTGAATTGAATGCTTTACTACCTCGCCCCTTCAAAAGCTAGACATGTTTCAGCTCCCTAGTGAGGAGTTCAGACTGATCCTAATCTATACGGACAATGGGAAGCACACAGAGCTCTGTAAGGTGGTCTGGGCAGTGCTCCCTGAAAAGTTTATCGCTATTATTTAAGAGCAAGCCTTTTATCTTGGCGATGAGAATGCAGGTCTTATGGCTCTTGAGCTTCTCGGAAGAGGTCAATGTCCGTTCTGAGATCCACCTCCATCACGAGCAGCTCCTTCGACAGAATGTGAGCGATATCCCTCAGCTGCTGTGCGCCATTGCTAGAAATCCTGATGAATACCATCGCTTCATGTTTGAGTCCAGCCTTCTTCCCTTATCAACTTCCACAGAATCCTGTGATGACCTCTTCAGCGACCTCATATCCCATCTGCAAGCTTCGCTTCAGGTCTTCACAGCCTTGCAACAATCGGTAGCTCATTACCTTGGCCAAGCCCCTGTTGTAATAAGCCTCAGCATAATCACCGTCTTTCATGATGGCTTTGGTGTAGGCTGATATGGCCTCATTGTAGTCGGTGCGCATCATATAGATGTTCCCTTTCAGGTTCCAATGCTCCGGCCGCTCTGGTGAAGATGCGTTGCTGGAGATTCTCCGTGATCTTCAGTTGATAGATCTGCAGGATGCCTGAGATGGCCACTCCCAAAATGACCACCACTATGAGCACGATCCATGAGGTGCTGATCTGCCCCCCTTGGATCAAGTTGATGAGCGCCTGAATACCAAGAGGTAGAGAGAGGTTTACAAGACCATTGAAAATCGCATAAACATATACGTTCTTGATCTCTGCAGCGTCTGGCTTCAATAGCAACCAGAACCTGTCCAATGGACTGATTACCGTTTGAGTTCCTTGATCATTCATAGTCGATCTGTAATCAATGGGTTCAACGTATTATGAATTCATGATAGAATGTAAATACCCCTTATCCCCCTTGGACTCACCCGAAGACAAAACATTCTCCTGGAAGTGCTCCACGGAATCATGGAGATCATCCACCAGTTTGCCCTTCAATTCCACTGTGATGTCCCTTTCGTGGGCTGATTCACTGAAATCATGGATGATCTCGATGATATCAGGATGTATACGCTTAGTCCTAGTAGCATCGATAACGGCCTTTGTTCCAGGAGGCAATTGGTTCAGTGTGCGCATGATCCCTGCCTTATTCAAGAAGGTAATGTTCTCACTCAAGCGAATAGTGACCGCATCCCCAGGCTTATAATTCGCATCCTCGAAATGGTAGGGGAGACTGTAGTTATCCCAGAGGATCTGTATGACACCGACTGCCATGCCAAGACCTATACCGGTAAGAAGATCAGTGAATATTATGCCCAACACCGTGACCATGAACGGAACGAACTGGGAGCGCCCCAAGCGGTACATCTCCTTGAACAGAGAGGGTTTGGCCAGCTTATATCCGACCATGAAGAGGATAGCCGCCAAGCTCGCCAAGGGAATCATGTTCAAATAGTAAGGAATGAACAATGCAGAGAGGAGCATAAGTATACCATGGAAGAAGGAAGCCGCTTTGGTCTGACCACCGGATTGGATATTGGCCGAACTTCTTACGATGACCTGTGTCACAGGAAGACCACCAATGAATCCTGACACCATGTTCCCTATGCCCTGTGCCAGTAGTTCCCTGTTTGTTGGCGTGATACGTTTATGAGGGTCCAGCTTATCCGTAGCTTCCACGCAGAGCAAGGTCTCTAGGCTCGCCACGACCGCGATGGTCAGTGCCAGCACATAGATCTTAGGGTCATTCCAATGTGAGAAGTCAGGGAAGGTGAATTGTCCAAGAAAGCTACTGAGGGAATCGGCTACGGGAATACTGACCGTATGCTCATGGCTGATGGCCAGCGTGCCATGTCCCATGAAGAGGAAATTCATACCTATTCCCGCCAGTACAACGACCAATGGACCTTGGATGACCTTGAAGAGGCTATGCTTCTTCATAAAGGGCCGTTCCCAAAGGATGAGGATGATCATACTGATGACCGCTACCACAGTGGCACCTGGGCTTATGGAATCCAGAACATAAGCCAGTTCCGTCAAGGTGTTATGCCCATCTCCTTGGAAAAAGGACTGGTCTCCCTCGAAATCTTCGTCATGACCAAAGGCGTGAGGAATCTGCTTCAGGATGATGATGATGCCTATCCCGGTGAGCATGCCTTTGATGACCCCTGAAGGGAAATAGTATCCGATGACCCCTGCCCTGAGGAATCCCATGATGACCTGTATCAAACCTGCTACGATGACGGCATAGAGGAAGACCTCGAAGCTCCCGATCTCATTTATAGCCGACAGCACGATGACAGCCAATCCTGCGGCAGGACCACTCACACCCAAGGGCGATCCACTGAACAAGGTGACGACTATACCCCCAACGATGCCTGCGATGATTCCAGAGAACAAAGGAGCCCCTGAAGCCAAAGCTATACCTAGGCAGAGCGGGACGGCAACGAGGAAGACCACCAAGCTGGCAGGTAAGTCATCTTTTATGTGCGCAAAGAATCCCTTTTTTATCTTTTCCATTTTGGTTTTCGGTGTTATTAGTTGATTTCGATAATGTTATTCCTTCAAGTCCAAAGCCTTTAAAACCATAGAAAGATAGAATTCGGTGATGGCATCTTCACCCTCCAAGATGTCTGTCAGTCTGGGAAGATGTTCTGAAAAGTACTTCTGATTGTGAGCCCCTTCTATGACTGTGGAAACGAGCATATGAGGGTATTTATAATTCGGGTCTATTTCAAGGATGATGTCGCTGACACATGATACCAATTGCTTGTAGGCACCATAGAGTCCAGCCTCGTTATCCTCATCCACCTCCTTGTTATAGTAAGCCTTGGACGATTCAGAGACCACGACCTTATGGAGATTCACCTCGTTGACATGCTGGAAATTCCCGTCCTCCTTGACCTCTTGGGAGATGAGTCGTATCGAACGCTTCAGTCTCTCTTGAGCGCAGTCGACATTCGCTAGAGCAAACATCAAGCGATACTCCATCCATGCCCAATACCAAGAGGACAGATAAAGCAAGAGTTTATGCTTGCTCTCGAAATACCTATAGATAGAGGCTTCAGTAGAAACTATCTCCTGTCCCAATTTCTTGAAGGTGAAGGCCTCGAACCCGATGGTCTCCATCAGATCAATGCCCCCCTTGATGATCTTAAGCCCCAAGTCGCTGGACTGCGGATCCTTGAGGTAGATCGAAGGATTCACTTGAATGGCTACAGAAGGTAGTGTCACTTTGATTTATAATACTATTGAGTGCAAATATAATAGTATTACTATCATATATGCAAGTCTAACTAAAGGTTAGATAAACATTCTTTTTCAAACGCTTCGTATACCTCATTTTTAGCAGACCTTAGGCATCCACAATCCTTCACCTCATGGAACTGAGCCTCCTCGACATCTCCATCATCACCGTCCTCATGATCATCTACATCATCGTAGGGGTCAGGAGTTCCAAACGTTCTAGCAACAGCAGCAAGGACTTCTTCCTCTCGGGCGGAAAGATGCCTTGGTGGCTCTTGGGGGTGAGCATGGTGGCCACCACCTTCTCAGCCGATACACCCAACCTGGTCACGGATATCGTCAGGCAGAATGGTGTTTCCGGTAACTGGGCCTGGTGGGCCTTCCTTCTCACTGGAATGCTCACCGTATTCGTTTATGCACGCCTCTGGAGGCGTTCAGGCATCATGACCGATCTGGAATTCTATGAGATTCGATACTCCGGGAAGTCAGCCTCCTTCCTCCGGGGATTCCGGGCCATCTACCTCGGGGTCTTCTTCAACATCATGATCATGGCCACGGTCTCCTTGGCGGCCATCAAGATCGGAGGGGTCATCCTCGGACTGGAGCCTTGGGTCATCCTCGCAGTAGCGGGCACCGTCACCGTGCTCTACAGCGCCCTAGGCGGACTTCGTGCCGTCATTCTCACGGACTTCATCCAATTCATCATCGCCATCATCGGGGCGATATGGGCGGCCTATACCGTGGTGAATCTGCCTGAGATAGGAGGCTTGGATAATCTATTTGACCATGAGGCGGTCAGCGGAAAACTCAACCTCCTCCCCGATTTCAGTGACCGTGAGGTCCTTATTCCTATGCTCATCATCCCTCTGGCCGTTCAGTGGTGGAGTGTCTGGTATCCCGGTTCCGAGCCTGGTGGGGGCGGTTATGTGGCCCAGCGCATGCTCTCCGCCAAGGATGAGGACAATGCTATGGGCGCCACTTTCTTATTCAATGTGGCCCATTATGCACTTCGTCCTTGGCCATGGATCTTGGTGGCTTTGGCCTCTTTGGTCGTCTTTCCTGATCTGGATTCCATACGCACTGCATTCCCCAATATCAGCGAAAGTCTTATCGGTCATGACCTGGCCTACAGTGCGATGCTGACCTACCTACCAAGCGGATTGATCGGTCTGATCATCGCTTCACTTGCTTCGGCATATATGAGCACCATTTCCACCCACCTTAATTGGGGCTCCAGCTACATCGTGAATGACTTCTACCTGCGCTTTGTGAAACCGAATGCCAGCCAAGCCCAGCAGGTGAACATGGGACGCATCAGCACAGTGATTTTGATGATCTGTGCTTCTTTCATGGCGCTCTATCTTGAAAGTGCCTTGGACGCCTTCAATATCCTCCTGCAGATAGGTGCAGGCACCGGACTCATCTTTATCCTGAGATGGTTCTGGTGGCGCATCAATGCCTACACGGAGATCAGCGGCATGGTGGTCTCTTTCTTAATCGCTATCTACTTCAAGTTCATCTATGAAGGTGACTTGGCGGCCCATTGGCAGTTGGTCTATGGCGTGGCGATCACCACGGTGGTCTGGCTCTTGGTCACTCTGTTCACCCAGCCTGAGTCGCCTGAGACTTTGAAGTCCTTCTACCGCCTCATCCGACCGCAAGGAATGGGCTGGAACAGTGTGCGTGCTTCGCTAGCTAATGAAATCGCTCCGTCTACAGCAGCTCCATTGAGCACGCAGATACTTGCTATGCTTACAGGAACCATCTTCGTTTACAGTGCGCTCTTCTCAACTGGCTTTGTGCTCTATGAGGAATATGCCTCAGCAGGGATGTCCATTGCAGTGACGCTGTTGAGTGGATTTATTCTCATCCGACTTTGGAAGAGGATCAGGAGCTTGGTCTGACCTTACCACGGAAACCACTATTCGGAATTGCTGATATTTGCCCTTCTAATTGGAATCCGTGAGCAGGAAATTCGCAGGTATCTCTCTTTTAATTTGTATAGTGGCGCCAGTCCTTGCTCTGTATGTGTGGACGCAGCAGCAGAAGCATGAGGTCAGGCGCGAAGTGAAATGGAGGATGGCCGCCAACCTGGATAAGGATGAGATGGTGCTTCTGAAGTTCACTGATGAGGATGGGGACTCCCAGCTTCGCTGGAAGCATTCTAAGGAATTCGAGTTCGAAGGCTCCATGTTTGACATCGTGCAAAAAGAGCAGCATGGCGATACCACCTATTACTGGTGTTGGTGGGACAAGGAAGAGACCCAGCTCAATCAGCGTCTGGATGAACTGGCTGCACTGGCCTTCGGGAAGGATCCCAAGCAGAAAGAGAACAAAGAGAAAGTGAACAGCTTCTACAAGCATTGGTTCCACAGCTTGTCACCTTGGACCGACACGACTTTTTGCAGGACTATCCCCCTTTATTCGACACGTTCTGAGAACTGCATCTCACTGCACGCCCCTCCTCCAGTCCCCCCACCCCAATGTTCTTGAATACATAGCCTGAATACCAGCTTGGTCCCAATAAGTGGATCAGGCGATTTTTTAATTCATCTAATTCAAGAATCATGAAAAAACTTCTCATGTTCTGGGTCATTATTGGCGCATTCCAATGTGTCCATGCTCAACTACTGACCCTTACTGATCAAGAGACCGGTGAAGCCATCAACTTGGTCGGCCTGAGCAGCAATAACAACACGGTCACAGCCTTGAGCAATGATAAAGGCGAGGTGGATCTGAGCCCTTTCAAGACCACGGGCCCTATCGTTTTCACTAAGCTTGGCTACAAACCCGTTCAAAGCAACTATGCCGAATTGCAGAAATCAGGCTTTCAGCTCCAGATGGTGCTCACGGGGGTTCCATTGACCGAGGTGCTCATCTCCAGCAACAAGGTCAAGGAGAAACGGGAGAATGTAGCTCAGGAAGTGCAAGTCCTCCGCAGATCCGAACTGCAGGTCATGAACCAGAGCTCCATGGCCGATGTCATGACGAACACGGGAAGTGTCATGGTGCAGAAGAGTCAGCAAGGTGGGGGTTCTCCTATCATCCGCGGTTTCGAGGCCAATAAGGTGCTTATGGTCGTGGACGGTGTGCGCCTGAACAATGCCATCTATCGTGGGGGGCACTTACAGAACATCATCACCTTGGATAATTCCATCATGCAGAAGGTGGAGGTCGCCTTTGGACCTGGATCGGTGGTCTATGGTTCGGATGCCCTGGGAGGCGTCATGCACTTCTTCACCATGGATCCTACTCTCAGCACCGGTGATAGCACCCTGGTCAAAGCCAATGCCTACATGCGCTATTCGAGTGCTTCTGATGCTTATGCCGCCCATGCCGATATATCCCTGGGCAGTCAGAAGTTCGGTTCGTTGACCAGCTTCACCTATTCCAAGTTCGATGATCTGAGGCAAGGCTCAGTCAGAAGCCCCTACAACCCTGATTTCGGGGAGCGCCCCTGGTATGTGGAACGCATCAATGGGGTGGACAGCGTCATCACCAACAGCGATAAAGATGTGCAGGTGGGCAGTGGATATGATCAGGTGGATCTGCTCCAGAAGTTCCTTTACAGACCTTCTGACAAGGTCAGTCACATAGTGAATCTGCAATACTCCACCTCTTCAGATGTGCCCCGCTACGATCGATTGACCCAATCCTCAAATGGGAATCCTCGCTTCGCAGAATGGTATTATGGCCCGCAGGAACGACTCATGGCCTCTTACCGGTACAAACGCATGGAAGACCATCCCTTGTATGACCACATGAGCCTGCTCTTCGCCTATCAGAACATAGAGGAGAGCCGGAACACGAGAAGGTTCAGGACGGAGGATCTGAATCAGCAGGTCGAACAGTTGGATATCCTCTCCTTCAATGCGGATTTCTCAAAGTTCAAAGGCTTGCATGAGATCCACTATGGGGCTGAGGCCAATCTGAACGATGTGACATCCATGGCCATCAGCGAGAATATCAGCACTTCGGTCACCGTGCCTTCAGATACGCGCTACCCTGACGGAGGATCCACTATGAATTCTTTCGCCATCTATGGGACGCATACCTGGAAGATCAATGAGTTCTTGGTCCTCAATGATGGAATACGACTGAGTCAGGTTCGACTCAATTCTACTTTCATTGACAAGACCTTCTTCCCTTTCCCATTCAGTGATGTGGAGCAGAACAATACCGCTGTGAACGGAAGCTTAGGATTGATCCTGAAAGCACCTGCGACCTGGCGTTTCAGCATCAACCTCTCCACGGGATTCCGTGCGCCCAACGTGGATGACTTGAGCAAGGTCTTCGAGTCGGTGCCTGGAAGTGTCATCATTCCTAATCCTGACTTGAAACCTGAGTACACTTACAACGGGGAGATAGGCATCTCCAAAACCTTTGGGCAGGGCGTGAACCTATCGGTGCTTGGGTATTACACACTGTATCAGGATGCAATCACGGTGCAGTCGGCCAGTTTCAATGGACAGGATTCCCTCCTCTTCGATGGCGTATTGAGCCGCGTGACCAGTTCTGCCAATGCGGGTGAAGCCTACCTCTATGGTGGAGAGGCGAGGCTACTGGGCAATTTGAATGAGACCCTCTCGGCCTATGCCACTTTCAACTATACCTATGGGAGGATCAGGACGGACAGTGTGGACTATCCCTTGGACCACATCCCTCCCATCTTCGGGAAGCTGGGCATCCGCCTGAGCGATGAGGACTTCAGGGCTGAGTTCTTCTGCCAATACAGTGGTTGGAAACGACTGAAGGATTACAATTTGGTTGGTGAGGATAACATCGCCAACGCCACTGAAGTAGGTATGCCCTCATGGTTCACTTTAAATGCCCGATTGAATTATCAATTCGATGCGCATTTCAATCTACAAGTGGCCTGCGAGAATATCTTGGACCAGAACTACAGGGTCTTTGCATCCAACATCTCTGCTCCGGGACGGAACTTCATATTGACCTTGCGATACGCCCTATAAAGAACAGAACCTGCTCTTCGCAGTTGAAGAGCAGGTTTTTAAAGAC
>JAQCAN010000061.1 GCA_027621335.1 Bacteroidota bacterium | reverse complement strand
GTTTCTTCCCACTCCCAATATCTTACTCCTCATAAATGCTCAGTTCAATCTACCTTCTGCTGAACGAGAAATGGAGCGATTTTGTTTCAAGAACGGGCCTCCAGCCCTTCTAAAGATTGGGTTTTATCCTCCCAGTCGGCATACCGGGATTCTTGAGCCCTTTCATGTTCCTTGTACTCTTCCAATGCTAATTGGGCTTTGGACTCATCCGAGTAATCCAATGCGGATAGACCCTCCTGTAGCTGTTTTAAGACTTCGTCATGCTTGGCAATGTCCTCTTCCAGCTTTTGGATCTGACTTAGTAGACGTTTCTTCTGCTTTTCAAGATCTTTCTTCTCTTGATGGTTCAAGGACGTATTGTCTTCCTGTTCGGCCTTACTCTTAGCTTTAGTTTGATCTTGTTTTTTCAACTTCTCCTGCTCGAATTGAGCGATGGAGGTCGCCCGTTTCTCGCTGAGGAATTCATAGATGTCGCCCACAAAGTGCTTAAGACCTGTTGACTTCAATTCATAAATGTCCTTGGCCAACGTATGTAGGAAGTTTCGGTCATGGGAGACGAGGATAAGCGTACCGTCATATTGCTTGAGTGCGGTCTTCAATACTTCCTTGGAAGCCAGGTCCAAGTGATTGGTAGGCTCATCCATGATGACAAGGTTATGTGGCTGAAGTAAGAGCTTGCAGATGGCCAAGCGTGTTCGCTCACCACCAGAAAGCACGGATACCTTCTTATCTATATCATCCCCACCGAAGAGGAAGCTTCCCAAGATGTTTCTGATCTGGGTCCTGATCTCACCCACGGCTTCGTCATCAATGGTCTCGAAAACTGTTTTCGACTCGTCCAATTTCTCAGCTTCATCCTGAGCGAAATAGCCCATGCTCACCTTATGTCCAAGCTCGAAGTCTCCTTCATAGCCTTCTTGACCTGTGAGGATCTTCAATAAAGTCGTCTTTCCAACCCCGTTCTTTCCTACCAAGGCGATCTTCATACCCTTGGGGAGGATGAGGTCTACTCCTGAGAAGACCTTTTTCGATCCATAGGATTTTGCCAGATCCTCAGCCTTTACAACCACTTTGCCTGAATGAGGGGCAGGGGGGAACTTGATATTGATCTTTGTCTTGTCGAAGTCATCCACCTCTATGACTTCAAGCTTGTCCAATTTCTTGATCAATCCCTGAGCAAAAGCGGCTTTGTTCTTCTTCGCTCGGAATTTATTGATGAGCACCTTAGTATCTTCAATGTATTTCTGCTGATTGGCAGCAGCGGCCTTCTGACGTTCCAACTCATCCGTTCTGTGAATGAGGTAATTGGAGTAGTTGAATTTGTAATCGTAGATACGTCCATTCGAGATCTCAACAGTTCGTCTAGTGATGTTGTCCAAGAAATCACGGTCGTGAGAGATGAGCATCACAGCACCAGGATAGTCGATCAAGAAGCCTTCCAACCATTCGATGCTCTCAATGTCCAAGTGGTTGGTGGGCTCATCGAGGAGCATGATATCGGGTGCACCAAGAAGTATTTTGGATAACTCTACCCTCATCTTCCAACCTCCGGAGAATGTGGACATGGGGCGTGTGAGTTCTTCCTGTTCGAAGCCTAAACCTTTGAGGACACGTTCAGCACGTTCTTGACTGGAATCTCCATCCATCAAGGTGATGCGGTCGTTCAATTCAGTTAATTCATGGATGAGATTCATATAGGCATTGGACTCATAATCCGTCCGTTCTGCCAACTCGATGTTGATGGCATCTAAACGCTCCTGAAAGGTGTTCAACTCAGCAAATGCAGACTGTGCTTCTTCAATGACCGTAGCCCCTTCATTGTGTTTCATCTGCTGAGGAAGATATCCCACCTTTCGCCCTTTGGGAATGGTGATGTTCCCTTTGGTAGGAGAGGCAATCCCTGCAATGATCTTCATCAAGGTTGACTTTCCTGCGCCATTCTTTCCCACAAGTCCGATTCGGTCCTTCTCGCTCATGAAGAAGGAGATGCCATCGAATAATGCGCGCTCTCCGTAGACGACACTCAGATTATGAACAGTGACCATTGATTATTGAGATTTTATATAGCCTATGATGGCCAGAATGATAAGACCCGCAGAAATGGCGAGTACTAAGTACCGGAGTATAGGGTCAGCTATAAAGGGCTTTCGGTGACGTCCTGTAGCGATATAGTTGAGCTGCTTCACACGAGCTTGATCCCTTCGTTTGACTGCATAGAGCCAGCGCTTATTCTCCCCGGCTTCGCTCACATCCTTCTCGAAGTAAAGCCCCTCCTTGACCAGTTCATCCTCGAAACTCACAGCCATGTCGTAGTCGCTGAAAAAGAAGACCATGTATCTGGCGTCCGTAGGATGCTCCCTGCTATTTGTAAGATTGAAAAGTGACATATCAATCAACTTTCCAAGTCGTACAGTATTCTATGGGTTTGCGCTGCCCCTTAGGCCAATCACCCTTAGGATATCCAAGATAGATCAAGCCCAAGATCTTGTCTCCCTCACCTAAGGAGAAAAAGGTATTATGGACTGCACTATAAAGGAATTTTGGCGTAGACCAGAAGAAGGCCAAACCTTGTGCTGTAGCTGTTAGGTGCATGTTCTGAACGGCACAGGCCACGGCTTCGATCTCTTCCAATTCCATGATCTTTCCCTTGGGATCAGGAGACATGGCCACAGCTATAACCGCGGATGCCTTAAATGGCCGTTGCTTAAGCCGTTCGAACTTCATCTCATTGAAGGATTCTCCACTGGCTTTTGTATAAGCTTCAGTGAGATAGGCGGAAAGTGATTCCAAGCCCTTCTCTCGCATGACAGTGAATCGCCAAGGTTGTGTCATCCCATGCGTAGGCGCCCAGATAGCGTTGTTCAACAAGAGTTCTATCTGTTCGGTGTGGACCTTTCTCTCACTGAAGAATTCAGGATAGATGGTACGTCTATCCCTGATAATCGTGGTGATCTCACTCAAGTTATGTCTCATCCCTTTTTCCACTTGATGTTACATCCCATGCTGGGATACTGCGGCTTTGGGATGTCTCGGCCAGTGAGGATGGCGTCCAATGCACCCCTCATGTCCCTTCCTGTCACGGGGATACCACTTCCCGGCCTGCTCTCGTCCAATCTACCCCGATAGACACAGACATCAGAAGCATCGAAGAGGTCGAAATCAGGCGTGCAGGCCGCATCATAGGCCTTGGCGACACTCTGGCTCTCGTCATAGAGATAAGGAAAAGGAAAGCCTTCTTCCAAAGCCAGTTTCTTCATCAACTCTGGACGATCATCCGGGTAGTTCTCAACGTCATTGCTGGAAATGGCCACAAAGCCGAAGCCCTTTACCTTATAGTCATTGGCCAATCGTATCAACTCCTCACGGACATGGATCACATAGGGGCAGTGGTTACAGATGAACATGACCAAGGTACCTTTGCTCCCTCTGACATCGGTAAAAGTCATCAACTCATCACTCACTACATTAGGAAGTGAGAAGGCAGGTGCTTTGAAGCCCAAGGGGATAGATGCAGTTGGAGTAAGAGACATGGTGCGAATTTGAGACCACGAAACTACTGAATCGAGCCTATAGAAATGAGCTTTTGTTGTGTGAGTTCAATGTTCTGGGTAATTCATTCTGAGCTTGCGTTGCCCGTTCTGTATCCTTCATCAATCCCTACCTTGCACCTCTACTAAAATGAATTCAAAGTCATATACCACAGAGCATGAAAACGTATTTGATCACAGGAGCTGGTACTGGAATTGGAGAGGCTGCGGCTCTCCGCCTGGCCGAGTCAGGCGCGCGCATCATCTTAGCTGGACGGAGATTAGAACCCTTGGAAAAGGTCCTATCGAAACTTGAGGGAGAAGGACATCACTTGCTCTCGGTGGATGTGTCCAACAAATCCTCACTGAGAGAAGGTTTGAAGAAAGTCCTTGATGAGGGCCCACTTGATGGGCTATTCGCCAATGCTGGGATAGGAGGGGAGAACCGCTATGGTGAAGAGGACAGATGGGAGCAGATGATAGACATAAATCTGAGCGGAGCCTATTATACCGTTATGGAGTCTCTTCCCTATCTGAAACGATCTAAGGAGAAGTATAGGAACATCCTTATCACCAGCAGCTGTCTAGCCAGATTCGGGGTGCCTTATTATACAGCTTACTGCGCCAGTAAGTCCGGATTGACAGGCCTGGTGAGGGCATTGGCTGTGGAATTGGCGCCAAGTAGGATGTTGGTGAACGCCATTCTCCCAGGCTGGGTTGACACAGCGATGGCCAAGAAAGGGATGGAAATCCTTGCAGGCCATACTCATAAGCCCTTTGAGCAAGTATTGAAAGAGCAGATGGGATTCGTCCCGCTACAAAAAATGAGCCATCCAGATGAGATTGCTGCCTATGTAGAGTTCTTCTTCAGCAATGCTCAGACCTCCATCACGGGGCAGTGTTTGGACATCAATAACGGTAGCTTCATGATATGAGGCCTGCCGCTCCTCTGGATAAGAACCTGCTTTTGGGAATGGCGGTGCTCACCTTGGTGGGCTTTCCCTTGGTCGGTGCTGCATTACTAAAGGTTTTTACGGAACTTCCTATCAGTGTCATGATGCGGCAATCGGTCAATGTCCCCAAACAACTCGCTTTGGGGGTTGGAATCGGAGCAGTCATGGGTTATTTAGCCCATCTCTTGACAGAGTCCAAATGGGTAAGACCAAGCGCATCAAGATATTCCTCGCAGATCGGAAAGCTCGACTTGAATAAGATCGATATGGTTCTGATTTCAATTTGTGCAGGATTTGGTGAGGAATTGCTCTTCAGAGGAGCAGTCCAGCTGTTCTTTGGAGTCTGGCCTACGGCAGTGCTCTTTGTGGCTATCCATGGATATTTGAATCCACGGGACTGGAGGATCAGCATCTACGGGCTGCTTATCACGGTCTTTATAGGTCTCATAGGATATATGATGGAGTATTGGGGAATTTGGGCAGCCATCGCGGCACATGCCATGGTGGACTTGGTACTGTTCTTGAATATGGATGGTCCATCAGCAAGTACATCTTAATTTTGAATGAAAACCTAGTGAACATGAATAGAGTTTTGATTTCCACATTGGTCCTTCTTTCATGTGGCTTTACCGATACAGAGACTAACGTCAATTCATCTGCACGTTCTTCGGGGGAGCAAACGAAAGAATTCAATGCATACTGGTATGCTGGACAGGCTGAGGTAAGCACATATGATATCTCTTATGCACGCTACGGTGAGTTAAGGGAAGGCAAGTCGACCGTGGTATTTGTGACAGAAGATATGCTCTTGGAAGAACAAGTCAAGAAGGAGATGGCCTCGGATAAAACCGCCACTTCAGTAATGAAAATGAATAAGATCGATAGATTCACTACAGGTATTTATGACTATTCTCTCATGCAGTCCACCTTCACGCCCGTGGATCAATTGGTGTATCCTTATGTTCTCAAGACCGTCTTTTCATCTCAGGATTGGTGTGGTCAGTCATTCATGCAGTTGAACCGCAGAGGAATGGGTTATCAGGCGCTTGTCCGTTCCTATTTTGAAGGAGAAGGGGATAAGTCGAATATTATCGATGATGTGGTCCTAGAGGACGCTTTGTGGACCCTTGCGCGACTCTCACCTCATACTCTGCCAACAGGAAAATTTGATATTCTTCCTTCTTCAGCCAATGTCTTATTGCTTCATGAACCAGCGGCTCCAGTTATGGCTATAGGGACATTGAATCTTCAGGTCTCTGCGGATGAAACGGAACAATTCATTTATAAGGTGGCTTTAGAGGACGGGCGAGAGTTTACCCTTTTCTTACAGACTGTATTTCCTTTTCGCATCTACGGTTGGGAAGAGAAGGTACAAACACGTGGAGAATGGTTGACCACCAAGGCGATTCTGGACAAGTCTATAAAGAGCTCTTACTGGGGAGAGAGCGCCACTGAATTCGATGGGAGAAGGAAAGAATTGGGATTGAAGGGTTTCTGAACTCCTTTGAAAGCAGATCCTTCCACTCAGAGTGTCATCATTTAAACCACAGAGGAAAACTCAAAGCCTTATCTTCGCAAAGAATCTCGTTGTGGAGTCAGTATAATCGATACGAACAATCATGGAACGAATAGGTATAAGAGGGAAAGTAGTCATAGCCATTATCATGATAGCAGGGGTCAGCAGGTTTTTCCCTGTGATGAACTTCTCTCCTCTTGCGGCCATGGGACTCTTCGGAGGCGCCTACCTTTCAAAGCGTTGGTTGGCTCTGACGCTTCCTCTTTTGGCCGTTTGGTTCAGCGATATCCTTCTGAACAATACCATTTATGCGCATATGAATGAAGGTTTCACGTTTTTCTACCAAGGCTGGGAGTGGCAATATGGCGCATATCTGGCCATCACACTCTTGGGTATGTTGATTTTCAGAAGGGGTGTGTCAGGGCCAAAGGTTTTAGGTAGTTCCCTTGTAGCTTCAGCATTATTCTTTATGATATCCAACTTCGGAATATGGGCCAGCGGATTGCTTTATCCTCTGACGCTGGAGGGACTTCTGGCATGCTATGCCGCTGGCCTCCCTTTCCTAAAAGGGACGTTGTTTGGGGACATGTTCTACAGTGGAGTGCTATTCGGTGGATTCTATCTGTTGCAGCAAAGGTTCAGCGAACTCCGACCTGATCGCCTAAGAGCCAATTGAACTCTAGGCTGCAAACATAGATCAGCGTATGACCAGCACTGATCCGACTACCTCTTCCACATTCGCACTACCGATTGCTGCACCCCAAGTGAGCTGGACTTTGTAGAAATAGAGCCCGTCTCTCACATAATATTCATCGATACCTCCATTCCATAATCGGGTAGGATCCTCCGTTTCGAATACAACCTCACCCCATCGGTCGAAGACTTGGATGCTGTAGTTGGCATAAGGACAAGAGGCGACCACCTCGAGAAAATCATTGACCCCATCACCATCTGCTGTTATGGCCGTAGGGATGTAGACTGCGCATGGGCAATCCTCATCAAAGGCGCTGAAATTCTCGAAGACGTTGAACTTATATTGTGCTGAACAGTCTCGGGCATCATTGATATAGATGGTGTGGGCCCCTACATCCAGATTCTGAAAATCAGCGATCGGGTAGATGTTCAAATCTTCATCTATACTGAATTCAAAGGGTGATTCCCCTCCTCCCAGAGCAAGTTTTATGGCCCCATTGGGTGCATATGGACAATTGACATTCTTCAACTCCATGAGTTGGATACCCAGATCGTTCTCATCGCCTATGGTCACATTCTTGAATCCTCTGCAGCCACTGGCATTGCGAACAGTCACTTGGTAAGTCCCTGAGTTCATGTTGTCAAAAAGAGGTTCACTTTGCCAACTCAAGCCACCATCTATGCTGTATTCGAATGTGCCAGTTAGGGGGACGTTCACCAGAACTGAGCCGGAATCATTCCCACAAAAGGCTGCTTCCACAGCCAAGATGTCAATGGTCGCGTTGTCTTGGTCGATGGTGATGCTCCGTTCATAGAGGCAGTTCGAGGCATCGGTCACAACGATGTCATAATCCCCAGAAGGTAAGTTCAGGAATGTTGGAAGACCTTGGGTGGTCGTTCCTCCATTGATGGAATAGAGATAAGGTGGATTCCCTTCTATGACCGCAATGTCGATTCTTCCGTCATTGCCAGGACAGGATTCATCCTGAAATGTTGAGGTCACTTGATAATCGAAGCAGGCGGCCTCTTGGCAGGTGGTTGTAGAATTGTTCATGAGGTTGGTCAAGCTCGTATTGGCATATCCTTCCATTCGTGTCACCTGCCCTGCACTGAACATGTAAAGGCAAAGGTCATCGCAATAATCCATGTAGGACATCCAAAGAACCGGATCTACACAGGTCACCAATCCCAAAGCAGGGCAACCAAATGTCGCAGCTGACGTGACGGGAGTGTCAGCTACTCCATCGGTGCTGGCACAGCCTCCTCCGCCCCAAGGATGTTCTAGAAGGAAATAATGGCCCACTTCATGGGTCATGGTGCGTCCTAGATTGTAGGGTCCATTAATAGTATTTCCACCACACGAGATTGAGCTGAAAGCTGAGACCGTGCAAGCAATCCCATCTCCATTGCCCGATCCGCCTAGAGGGGAGTATCCTAGTAAGCCTCCGCCAAGATCCCTCACGAAGAAATTCAAATAACCAGACCAAGCTGGATCGTTATCTCCTGTGGTCATGTCCAATGTGACAGCATAATCACCATCATTCAGTCCGAATCCAGCAGGGTGATCCAAAGTGGCTAGACAGAACTGTATGCAGGACTCATCATTCTGTATGCCTGGGAAGGTGGAGGCCTGAGCAGCTGACCAGAGACCAATATCAGTGTTGGTTCCACTGAAATCCAAGTTCAATGTTTCTACTTGATCCAAGGCCATATCGATGGCACAAGCAATGGGAATTCCAGTGCCTTGGAAGTGAACCGCTACAGGAATGAGGATTTCATTCGGACACACAGGCATGCGATTCTCCACTCTGTCAGCAATGAATGCGTCTACGAGTCTATTCTTTCTCTCAAAGTCGGCTTGGTACTCCTCATCCTGCATGCGCTGGGCATGAAGTTCATCTGTCCCACAGCGTACGGGTTCCTCTTGGGAATGGACGAATTGTGGTACAATGAAAAAGGAACATATCGCTAGGACTGAGAAGCAAGTCTTCATGGTACGAATTAAAGGTGTTCGAATTTACGAAGCAATTCATGGTAAGCCAAGCACTTACATGGCCTTTCTGGTCGTATACAGACGCATTATTGCCAAGCAAACCGAACTACTTTGGCCCCTAGATTCCTATTTGACTTAGGTCATGTGTTTTCCTTGAAGAAGTTCTCCAGCCAATCCAGGCGCGCCTGAACAGGAAGTGAATCCAAGTGATAAGTTGTGTCCTCAGGGAGATCTAAGCTGAGGCCCGGCACCACATGGACCAAATGGCCTGCTTCCAACGTTCCATGAAGATCTATGTAAGAGACCAGAGGCTCCATGGCCAGATAATCCACAGGGTCCTCGATGGAGGTTTCCAAGAATTCGTCCAAGTCCACTTCCATTTCCATGACTTCCCCTGTTTCGGTGCTCAGTAGCCATACCATGTCATCCCTCAGGAAGAACTGATCCCCTAAGCAGTCCTGAGCAAAGGGAATGTCAGAGATGAGCAGATTTGGATATACCTTATAAAGGGCGTTTTCTCCTTGCCAATACAGCCCTAGAGAATGCCATACATTGGATGTGGTGCATGACCTGATCTGAAGTCCACCATTGAAGGCCACCAGACCATTAGAGGATCGGTAGAAATCCTGAAGGTCTTCAGGTAACCTCCCGAGCAGTTGTTCATCGATCGGGTCTTCACATAGGAAAGTGATGCCTTTGAATTCCATGTGATTATTTCAATCTTGATTCAATCGCGTTCTTGTGCAGCGCAATGAATTCGTCCATAATCCCGAAAGGTTCTCCATCGATTACGACTTCTCCATCCGTTACTTCTCCAAGAAGTTCATAAGGAAGGCTTCCGAGCAAGGCCACAAAGGCTTTTTCCATCTCCTCACTCACACTCACCACGACTCGGCTCTGCGACTCCCCAAAGAGAAAAGCATCGGTCCTTATCTCAGGATCTGTCTGGATGGTGAATCCTAAGCCATACTTGAGTCCTTTTTCCAAAAGGCATTGGAAAAGACCACCATCTGATACATCATGAGCGGAAGCGATCAGGCGATTATGAATGAGATTCTTCACAACCTGCTGAAGCTCGAATTCTTCTTCCAAGTCGAAATAAGGAGCAGGAGAACGTCTCTCTCCATGATAGCTGGCTAAGTATTCCGAAGAACTGATGTCATTTCTGGAGCTGCCTAAAAGATAAAGCAGATCACCTGCCTTCTTCGAATTCAAGGTCATGACCTTTCTTTTATCCTTAACCAATCCCAACATCCCGATGGTCGGAGTGGGGAAGACTGGAATCTCGCCACTCTGAAGGACGGTGTGGTTATAGAAGCTCACATTTCCTCCGGTGACAGGAGTCTGGAAACGCTCGCAAGCTTTGCCCATTCCTTTTATAGCACTTACGAATTGCCAATAGACCTCCGGATTATATGGATTCCCAAAATTCAAGCAGTTGGTGATGGCCGAAGGCTCGCCACCTGAACAAACAATGTTCCTAGCCGCTTCTGAGACGGCTATGGCAGTCCCCTGCTCCGGGTCTGCATGAACATAGCGTGCGTTGCAATCCACAGTAAGGGCTAAGGCTATCTCAGTACCTCTTACATCCACGATTCCTGCATCACTTGGGTCATTGGAGCTCATGGACAAGGTCCCTACCATGGAGTCGTACTGCTCGGTGATCCAATGTTTGGAGCCTAGGTTGACATTGGAGGTCATGGCTATGGCCACTTTCTTCAAGTCTTCAGGTTCGGGGATTTGATTAATGTCAAAAGCCTTGTATTCGCTGAAATAAGCAGGCTCCTTGTATTCCCTGTCATAAACTGGAGCTCCACCTCCGAGCACGAGCTCTGAAGCAGGCACTTCCGCGACCAATTCTCCATGCATGAAGTATCGGAGTCGATCGCCCTCGGTCACTGTGCCGATCTGCACCGCATTGAGGTCCCATTTCTTGAAAATGTCCTCCACTACCTTCTCCTTGCCTTTATGGACCACGACCAGCATACGTTCCTGTGATTCCGAAAGAAGGATTTCGAACGGTTTCATATGGGCTTGGCGGGTTGGTACTTTATCCAAGTCGATATCCATTCCACAGCCGCCTTTTTCTGACATCTCGGATGTTGAGCAGGTGATGCCCGCAGCTCCCATGTCCTGCATTCCGACTATGGCATCCGTATCAGCTAATTCCAATGTGGCCTCTAGAAGTAATTTTTCTTGGAAAGGGTCGCCCACCTGGACAGATGGAAGGTCCTTTGCGCTCTCCTCTGTCAGGTCCCCGGAAGCGAAAGTTGCTCCATGGATGCCGTCCTTACCCGTGCTCGAACCTACGATATAGACAGGATTCCCGACCCCTTTGGAAACTGCGG
>JAQCAN010000060.1 GCA_027621335.1 Bacteroidota bacterium | reverse complement strand
CGTTGTTCGGATTATCCAAGTTGGATTGGAAGCCATTGGACTCAAAGAAGTCAGTCAATGCGAAGCGGTCGATATCCAGCCAGTACTCTCCGCCTAGGAAGTCATTCACTACTTTATAGTTCTCACTCTTATACCTGTAGAGATTGAATCCACCGTTGATGCGAGAGGTCTCGGTCAGACTATGGCTCAGAACGGCATTCACACCGACCATGGTCGGGTCTGAATGGGCCTCTTCAAGAATGTACTTGGATCGCAGACCTGTGAAGCTGTTGCCTTCGATGCCATCCACATCATTCACCGTATGCAGGTTCCTGGAATTGGCATTATAGAATCCATCGAAATCCAACTGGTAGAAGCTAGGATCGTTCTCCCATGCACTCTCTAGGCCAGGAACATTCTGCGGCTCGCCATCGAAGATCGCATAACTCGGCAGGTTCCTGTAATAATCCGGGCGCGGGTCGTTCGAATCATCCCAGTTCAAACGAGTGTCATAGGACGTGCCGAACTGACTGTAGACAGTGGAGTTCAACTTTGTCTTATCGCTGATCTTGAAATCATGCCAGACCATGGCGATGGGCTGATTATTGAACCGCATCCTGGAATTGCGCTTCTCTCCATTCTGATAGCCCCAATTGGAATTATAGAAATTGTCGTTCCTAAGGTCGTATACCTCTTGGGTGCTGATGTTGGAACGCCCAACCAATGACGGAGAGCCAAGAGCCATGGCCCCGAAGCTATGCTTCTCATTCAACTTCTTCTCAAGCGAGATGAAGTAGGAGAAATTGCTGTAGGACGTACCTTCCACATAACCTTCATTCCCCGTTCTGGAAGATGTGGAGAAACTCAAGGCCCATCCATTGTCCTGCATACCAGTATTATAGGTCACCATTGGACGGTGTCTGTAGGTTCGGTTGGAATAGGAATAACTGATGGTCGTTCCCGCACGCTTGGTGGAAGCCCTCATGTCCACATTGGAATAGCCTTGGATGCCACCGAAGGCATAGGTATTACTGGACACCCCCACGCCAGATTCAGGATAACGGAAGATATCGTTCAGTCCTCCCCAATTGCCCCAGATGGCAAAGCCTAGCTCGGGATCATTGAATTTCACACCATTGAGCAAGACAGCAAAATTGTCTCCATTCATCCCACGGATCCTGAAACGGGCCGCACTGAAATTGAATCCAGCATTATTAAGGAAGACATCCCTATTGGATTGCAGCAGACCAGCAACTGCTTGATCACCTGCTTGGCTATCCAACTCATCTGACGTATAGCTCGGGTTGGTCTGTCCAGTAATATCCAGAGTATCCACTGGAATGACAGACGTGGAATCCACTTGACCTGTAATCACAGCGGTAGCAAGCACGAATAATAGACTGATGAGGATTCTCATTTGAGTGGCCTAGTTTTTGGAAGGGCGAAACTACGCACTATCCTATCTTTTATAATGGGCAAGAGAAATAATTCATAATGATTTAACACCTATGAACTGATAATTTCATTCGTCAAGGTAGTAGATTTACACCATGACAACACCCTCTAGATTATCCACGAAGTGGATGATTATCCTCAGCAGCTGCAGCTTTCTTCCTTTTTCGATTCATGCTCAAAGCAGTGAAGCTAGCTTCGAGGTCAGCTGCATTGGGTTCTATAATGTGGAGAACTTGTTTGACACCTTGGACACAGAGGACAAATATGACGAAGAGTTCACTCCTGCTGGAAAGAATGCTTGGGGTACAAATCGGTATCAGCATAAGTTGGATCAACTGGGAAAGGTCATTGCCGATTTGGGAACTCAAGTCCATCCTCAGGGATTAGCGATTCTTGGTGTGGCCGAGGTGGAGAACATTCAAGCCCTTGAAGACCTATCAAAGAATAGGTATCTTACTGAAAGAGGCTATGAGGTCATCTTAGAGGAAGGCCCTGACCGCAGAGGAATCGATGTGGGAATGTTGTACAATCCTGAGCATTTCAAGCCCACCGGATGGAAAAGCGTTACTCTGAACATGGCCGATACGAGTTTCAGGACCCGAGATCAGCTGGTAGTCAGCGGACTATTGGATGGCTCCCCGATCCATGTCATCGTAGCCCATTGGCCTTCTAGAAGTGGCGGACAGAAGCGCAGCGAACCCAATCGGATGGCCGCTGCGGACTTAGGTCGTTCCATTATCGACTCCTTGACCAAAGTCTCACCGGGAGTGCCTATCCTCTATATGGGAGACCTCAATGACGACCCTATCAATAAAAGTCTTGTGCGTTCCATGCGAGCCACGGGTGACCCTAAATTCGTGACCAGCGACCGCCTATACAATCCCATGTATGATATGTACAATAAGGGAGTGGGCTCCTTGGCATGGAGAGATACATGGAACCTCTTCGACCAGATCATCATGAATGATGCTCTACTCGATGAAAAAAACACAGGATGGCGCTACCATACGACCAGAGTCTATAACAAGCCCTATCTCACTACTGCAGAGGGCAATTTCAAGGGTTACCCCTTCAGGACTTTTGCCGGAGGAGCATGGACCGCTGGCTACAGTGATCACTTCCCTGTGTATGTCGTTCTGAAGAGGATGTTGCCCTAGATAATGGGACATCCCTTGTCCTCTGTCAAATCCATTTCAGTCTACCGATTCCGGGCCTTCAGATGTGAAGAAGCATCGTCTTCACATTGGCTCAAAGTGAGCAGAGCGTCAAGGACCTGAATTACTCCTTGATTATCTGTAAGGAGTTCCACTCATTGCCCTCTAGATATTCCAGCACGTAAATACCAGCTGTCCGCGCACGCAGGTCGATGGTGGCACTCTGCTTTAGACCCGACTCCGCAAGGATAAGTTGACCTTCTGCATCATAGATCCGATATGCTGTGATATTCGATGATTCCTTGAATCTGAGCAGTCCATCTGTCGGATTAGGATAGACCTTAGCCTCTATCCCGAACAGGGTGGAGAGAGGTGCCAAAGCCGTCCCCGTCTCAAAGGTCTGGGCTGAAGACGCTATGCTCAATGTTTCGCCCAGTCCAGTCAAGCAACGCGCGCTGACAGTCCATTCATAGACCGTTCCTGCCTGCAGATTGTTCGTGCTCAATTGTGTTCCCGTGGCCTGAAATGTAAAAGGAAGACCTTGTCCCACTGGGCCTCCATTCACAGTATAGCCAACTGCGAGAGCAACGGGCTCCCAGCTTACCATGACCGAATTCGGTCCCATCAGGGTCGTGATGCTTCCCTGAGGAGTAGGACAGAAAGAATCAAAAAAGCCCAACGCACTGTATTCGCTCCGGAAATCCACAACTGCATCGCAGACCGTTCTCACCTGCCACTCGAATTCTTGGTTGACCGGAATACCCATGAGGCTCAGTTCCGAGGCTATCGTGCTCCTGTTGACCCAGTTTGGGCTGCCAATGGCACGACCTCTGATCTCATAGGAC
The DNA here is from genome assembly GCA_027621335.1 of Bacteroidota bacterium. Lineage (GTDB taxonomy): Bacteria > Bacteroidota > Bacteroidia > Flavobacteriales_D > JABDKJ01 > JABDLZ01. Next base: position 7,662 of record JAQCAN010000060.1, on the reverse strand, counting down.
TCCGCAATTGCAATATCATCCCAGTCCAAAAGGATGTCGTCCAGGGCTGTTTTTGAAGACGTAAGATTCGAAGGTGATGGGCAAACTGGAGTGAATGAGCAATCAGCGGCCTGTGCCAGTATGCCCAGCTCTGTATCGACCAAGTTGAAGAATGCAACGAGCGATTCCTCATTGCCTTTCAGTCTAGCTTCAAGCCAAGGGGTTAAAAAAGTATAGATCTTTTCATGCTGTTCTTGGCGGCTCAAGGTCACACTGCCCGTGACGAACACCTCTCCAAATGAACACGCGAAATTGGGGTTCGCGAAATTGCAGTGTCCCCCTCCTTCCAAGATGATGTGTTGTTTGCAAGGTCCATCTATTGCTTCATAGATAGGGCCGCTATGTTGACCAATGGGAGTGACTCCATCCGCATCTCCTGAGAAAATCAATGTTGGTACCGTCACACCGGTCGCGGCTGCGATGGCAGAGGGGTTGGTCTCTGCTGGAGCGAGTCCAATTACCGTATTGATGTTATCATTGGCCTGGGCCGCAAGGAACGAGGCTCCTCCCCCCATACTGTGCCCCATGATGGCAAAATCAGATTGGACATGCCCCGAGAGGATTCCTGTCCCGGCCGAACCTGCTTGAGTGATTCCGTTGACCAAGTAAGCCAGATCACGTCCGAAAGCTGAATGGTTGGGGAATAGATTACCCTCTGTCTTTGGAAGTGCTACAATAAAGCCTTGCGGCACATATTCTTCAACGTAGTTCTGGTAGGCACTGACGTCCATTAAGAACCCGTGTCCGATGATGATGACGGGGAACTGTCCTTCTGCAGCAGCTTGTTCAGCACCGCCAAGGACCGCGGGGTAGTACACTTCCGTAGGGATGTTCCTATTGTTCCGCTCTGGATCTTGGAACACAACGTCCAAGCTCCCGATAGGGAATTGCTGGCAGAAGGCGAATGAACATAGGACTTGGAGGAACAGTAGGAATTTAGCGCGCATCATTATTCTTCTAATCATAAGCCTAAGATAGCAAAGAAGCATATCCAATGACAAGGCCAATGACAGGCTTTCATGGGAGTCTGACCTCAGGGCAGAGATCTCTCAAAGAAAGGATTGTGAACGTGTAAGACGCTATTCAGCACTCAATAGTCGATCCAATCTGGTCGGTTTCACCCATGCCTCGAACGAGCAGATCGTCAAAGTGTAGAAAACGACATCGGCAAAGAGGCTTCCAAAGCACGATACTCATGAAACTGCTATCGAAATACAAACTACTAGCATAGATACTCATAGGTCGCACCACGAGAAGATCGAATAGGATAGCTGGTCCGAACTCCATAGCCAGGCCGCTGAAGACGATGATGACCCTATCTCTTAACTTGAATATTTGATTGGATCGGAAAGCCATGATCAAGACCACAGAGTAGTAGGAGATGTATTCTACAGAGGTGATGAGGAAAGAGAAATGAACTTCATCTATTTCCCTCCGGAAGGGTAGAAGATTGAAAAGAAGAAAGACAGCTGTAGCAATCAGTTCTGGATATCTATAGCGATACCACCACTCTTTCATCTTATGCTTTCTTGAACCATTCATCTGAGGCAAATGTCTCTGACACCGCTCATGTCATCTTCACCCGAAAGGATGAAATCTCACCTTGGTTGCATATCCTGAATGAGGCTTGGCCTTGAGCGGAATTCCCATATGGCATACCCGATTACGGGAAGATATTCCAAAACCAACAAAAAGGGACTCTCATATCCAAGTCCATAGAACTGATAGCTCAAAACTGCTGTGAAGGACCATACTACAGGATATCTGAACCGAGTGAAAAGGGAGACGGCCAGCAGATTCACGATGTACCAGGGATGAACGGCTGAGGCAAAAAGCAGGTGGATGGACAACACAAAGAGGAAGGTTTCCATATAGGCTGTCCAGTCCTTGGCCTTCCTGAACAGAATCAGAAGTCCCATGAAAAGTGCTCCCGACCCTGCGATCCATGGCCCGATGATCTCAGCCCGGTAATGAGGGATTTCCTTAGCCGTGAGGGCATCCACCACGTTATACAAACTTGAATTGAACTGGAAATTCCGAAAGTACAGATCCAAACTGCTGGCCATGTTATGGAGGGTCTCCACATCCATGAGAGGCCAGAACGCAAAGACCATCACCAATGAACTTAAAACGGATATCAACAAGGTATTGACCCAAACGATTCGCCTGACAAGGACGGGAAAGGCCAGTAGGCTTGTGAGCTTGGTGAGCACCCCTGTTGTCATAGCGATGCCACCGAGCAGGATGGCTTTTAAACCCGGCTTTTCGGATGCACGTGCAAGCATATATATACCAAGCAGTGCAAAGGCCATCATCATCCCCTCAAAGTGCAGATTTCCTGTGCATTCCAAGATGACCAACGGATTCAAGGCGAAGAAGACCATATCCTGTTGCGACCTCTTCAATAGCTCCAAAAGCTTATATCCAACCTTGATCAGCAAAACATCGGCTAAAATCAAGACTGCCCTCATAAAGATCAAGTTGCCAAGTATGCTGGTCCCACTCAAAGCTGTGGAGATACGGAACACACTTTGCATGACGGGAGGGTAGACCGAGTAATAGTCCTTGCTATTCAGCCCCATATAGAGTTCTGCCCACTCTAGTCTTTGTACAGCCGAAGGCAAATGGGCGAAGGGACTCATTCCTTCCCATTGGACAAGACCATCCCAGATGAATCGGAAGTAGTCATTTGATAGCTTGGGAATCGAGAAAAGCAAGATAAGCCTGAGGGTCAAGGCATAGATCCACATCCTCTTGACAGACATCCTATCCTTGCTTTCCACAAGATGAAAAAAGGCTGCAAAAGCAAGCGAATAGCCCAATAGAACCTGGGCAAATGAACTCCGATCCACAGCATAGCCCATGAACATTACCGAAACCAGAAACACCAAAAATACCGCCCGATCAGGTGCAAGGACGGACTTCATGATCAGACCTTGACATGTCTTAATCCATAGTAGCCTACCAGACCAAAACCTAGAGACAACATGAGATGGAACGGGATGAGCCCGAAATCCTGCAAATAGAAAGCTAGCCCGATTCCCCCAAGGAAATAGGCCGACAAGATGATCTCAACGAAGGTCATTGGATGGATCTTAGTAATGCTATAGGCGCTTTCCAAAAAACTATCCCCTTGATTCGATAAATTGAACTTGGGCGTTCTGACAAAGGGAGTCTTCCTTCCTGAATACCCTTCTAAGACCGCCACCGCATTGTGTAAACTAAGGCCCATACTGACTGAAAGGAATAAAGGGAAAAGCATCAGGAACTCCCCGAATGAACGCACTCTGTCACTCTGCCCATACTTCATAGAGGTCCAATAGAAATACCCGAGAATAAAGAAGCTGAGCAAGAATAGGCTGGCCAGTTTGAAGAGTAGACCTAGATCCGGATTGCTGAATTTAATGAATAGTATAGGCACACTCATGAGCGCAGTCAAAAGGACACAAACGAAGATGAAGCTGTTGGCCAAATGGAAGAACGCATGGACCTTGGTCTTGAAGGGCAATTTCGCTTTGAAGACCTTGGGAAGATTCTTGACCGCACATTCCGCTGCTCCCTTGGTCCATCTATACTGTTGACTCTTGAGTGCTGGCATGGCTGCTGGCAACTCGGCAGGAGATCCTAGACTCTCTAGGTATTTGAAATTCCAGCCGCGAATCTGAGCACGGTAACTCAGGTCCAGATCCTCAGTCAAGGTATCGCTTTGCCAGCCTCCGGCATCTTCTATACATCTGTTCCGCCATATACCAGCCGTTCCATTGAAATTGATGAAGTGCTGATTGACATTACGCCCCCTCTGCTCGATGGAGAAATGGGCATCCAGACCAAATGCCTGAAGACGGGTGAGCATGCTGTAGTCCTCATTGATGTGCTCCCAACGGGACTGGACGACACCCACCTTCTCATCCATGAAATATGGCATACTGCGCATGAGGAATTCAGGATCAGGAATGAAGTCCGCATCAAAAATAGCGGTGAAACTTCCCTTGGCGCATTTCAAACCATAGGCCAGAGCACCCGCTTTATACCCTACCCGATCGGGACGTTGGATCTGCACGATGTCCACTCCCCTATTCTGCCATTCCAACACTGTTTTAGCAGCTATTTCCAAGCTGTCATCAGAGCTGTCGTCAAGAACTTGAATCTGAAGTTTCTCCCTTGGGTAGTTCAGCGAACAGACCGAGTCGATCAATCGCTCGACCACATAGCGTTCGTTATAAACAGGGAGCTGAACCGTTACCATCGGCCAATTCTCTCGCTGACCGTAAGTGGCATGCATATCCCCTACTTTGACCTCTTCCCCGACATTCTTTCGGTACGTGCGCACCAAGCTGAGTTGAATAAGACTGTACAGGAAAATGAATCCCAGACAACATCCATAGATGATGATCAAAGCAAGACTCATATATACTTGAAGATGGTAGTGATGATCTTATACCCAGCCATGACCGTTCCTTTCACGGTGCCAGAGACCTTGGACTCGCCTATCCGCTTTCTGTAACTGACCGGCACCTCGGCAAAATTAAACTTATTCTTTGCAGCCTTGATCTGCATCTCGACCGTCCAGCCATAGTCTTTATCCCGCATTCCCAATTCCAAAAGCTTGTCATAACGGATGGCCCTAAAGGGTCCGAGATCGGTATAGCTCACTCCATAGATCCATTTCATCAAACTGGTGGCCAGCCAATTGCCAAAGATCTGAGCAGGCATCATGCTTCCAGCCTCCTTGGAACCAAGAGCCCGACTTCCGATGACCATGTCAACTCCTTGTTCCAGAATCGGGCTGATCAAATCAGGGAGCTCCTCAGGATGATCGGAGTAATCCGCATCGACAAAGACGATGATATCAGGAGGTGTTTCCTTTCCAGCGACATAAGCCATTCCTTTCAGGCAAGCAGAACCATAGCCTTGCCGAGTCTCATGGACAACGGTCGCCCCTGCCCTCTCAGCCGCCAAAGGTGTCTCATCTGTGCTATTATTGTTGGCCACGATGACCTCCCTCACCCAGTCAGGAAGGTCGGCAATGACAAGGGGTACGGACTCCGCTTCATTATAGGCTGGGATGATGACGTCAACTATAGGTCTGGCCTGCATAGTGGTGAATGAGGCGCGAAGATAGTCCCTATGTATCGCAGAGGTATCACGGTCTGTTTCATTCACGTATTACCGCTAAGAGAAGAAGCTACCTAAACGCAGCAGCATCTTTCTTGCAATGGTTCCTTGATAGAAAAAGCAATGTTTACTTGCCAATAGCAAAGGGGTCTGGCACCAAGAAGATCGATTCATGCGTGAGTAGGGACCAACCACTCAGACCCTCTCCATTTTCACAGCTACACCTCACTTCGGCACCATAAGTCTCTCCCACAATGAAGCTATATCCCGCGTCAGTGTATAACCTGACATTGAAATTCAATTCCGATCCATTGGTCTGTGTGAGCGTGCGGAGATTATAGATATTAGCAAACACAGGCTGGGGAGTGCTCAATGAAGCTGGTGAGATGCGACCACCCCTGACTTCGCAGTAAGAGGTTCCTTCAATGTTATTCCAAACTGGTTTCACTCTGGCCGCAGTGGTTCCGAATCCGACCTCTTGGATGGTCACATTCGCAGGTATATCACAGCCGGCATACCCTTCCGTCTGAAAAGTCAGTGGACCCGCCCATTCGCTGTCAGCAAAGGGATTGATGCAGTTGGATTGGACATAGAAATCATAACTGGTCCCAGGATCCAGGTCTTCAAAGGTGAAGACCGTTGGCCCGAACACACTGACCCAATGTCCTTGTGATTGCTGTGTCGGGTCATGGCCGACTGGTCCGTACTGAACCTTCCCTCCATCCGCAGAATTAGGGAAAGACCACGTAAAACTTGCATAGTCCAAACCAACATCAGCAAGGGTCAAGTTGAAGGGTGCATCGCAGAATGGTTCTGCGTAAGTTGTGAATGTATAAGGTCCCGCCCATTCACTAGACGTTGTGGGATTAGAACATTCTGAACGGACATACACATCATAGGCGGTTTCAAATTGCAGCCCTGTAATGGTCTTAGAGGAGTTCTCAGTATAGAAAGAGGTGCCAGCATCCGGATTCAAGTAATCGTAACCCGCAAGGCCGTATTGAAATGTATACCCTCCCCCAGGGTTCACATCGCTCCAACCAATGCTCGCATAGTCAGCGTCTAGTATCGAGGTGTAAAACCCTGTGACCACTGGGCAGTCGAGCAGATTCGTTTTCTGAGTACACATCTTGAGGCCTTGGTCCCCGGCCATTTCTTCGTTCAAGCGGTCCAAATGAGGACTTCCGATAACTGGAACAGCTATAATCATGAGCATGCACCCTATGATTGATCGGAATACTCTCATTATTAAGAGGTTAAGGGATTTCATCATGAATGTACAAAAATCCTGTGGACATGTCTTGCCATCTAGTGATAATGGCGATTGAGGAAAGCATAGCACTCATTGAGAATCACGCTAGTCAAAAGCGTAAACTTGCAGCCCATGGAAGCACAAATCTATCTCAAGTCCAAGAAAGACCAATCCCTCATGCGAAGGCATCCTTGGGTCTTCAGCGGAGCCATCAAGTCAGTGGAGGGTGAATTGGTGGATGGTGACATCGTCAGTGTCCATGCGAACAAGGGACGTTTTCTAGGTCGTGGAATGTTCAGCACCGGTGGCAGCATCGCAGTTCGCATGTTGACGTTCGAAGATGTGGAGGTGGATACTTCTCTCTTCATCCATCGTCTAGAGCGGGCATGGGAGACTCGTAGGAACCTGGGCTTGGTCGATGCAAAGGATACAGAGATCTTCAGGCTGTGCCATGCTGAAGGCGATCAATTACCTGGCTGTATCATCGATGTTTATGGAGATACAGCGGTCTTTCAGGCTCATGCCATCGGTATTTACATCCAACGGGACGCTATAGCTGAGGCCATCTTGAAAGTTTCCAATGGACGTATAAAGTATGTCTATGACCGTTCCGCTGAAACCCTTTCCAAGGAGTATCGCCAAGAGGTCATCAACGGTTTCATTGGGGAAGAAGGCCCAGAGTCAGGCAAGTTCAAGGAACATGGGCATACCTTCTCAGTGAATTGGGTCCAAGGCCAGAAAACAGGGTTCTTCATCGACCAACGTGAGAACAGACGCATCCTCGGTGAGATCTCCAACGGTAAGAAAGTCTTGAATACCTTCTGTTACACAGGAGGGTTCAGCGTCTATGCAGCCAAAGGCGGAGCGACCATCATCGATTCTCTGGATAGTTCTCAAAAAGCCTTGGATCTGGCCCAACAGAACATAGAGCTCAATGGTATTGAGCAGGGACACCGTTGCATCAAAGCTGACGCTGTAGATTACCTGAAGGAGCTCCCTGAAGACTATGACATCATCGTCTTGGATCCTCCTGCATTTGCAAAGGGCATACACTCCAGGCACAATGCCATTCAAGGCTATAAACGTTTGAATGGCCATGCTATCCGTCAGATAAAACCAGGTGGCCTTATCATGACCTTTTCCTGCTCACAGGTCATCACTCCACAGATTTTCAGAGATACCATTTTGGCCGCAGCCATAAATGAAGGGCGCAATATCCGCATAGTGGGGCAGCTTCATCAACCTTCAGACCATCC
>JAQCAN010000059.1 GCA_027621335.1 Bacteroidota bacterium | reverse complement strand
CTCTTCTCCTATGCCCGCCAAATCAATGAGCGCCTTTCAGTGGGAGGTAATGCCAAGGTCATCCACCGAGTGGTAGGCGATTTTGGCAAGGCTTGGGGATTCGGATTGGATGCAGGCATCAAATACCGCACAGGGGACTGGATTCTGGCCGCCATGGCCAGAGACGTGACCACAACAGTGAATGCCTGGTCCTACACCTTGAATGATGCGACCCGTCAAGCTTTCATTTTGACTGGAAATGAGATTCCTACCAACAATACGGAGATCACGGTTCCTAAGCTCATCCTGGGTGCTGCACGTGGAGTGGACATCAGTTCCAAAATCTCGGTTATGGCCGAGATCAATCTGGATATCACTACGGATGGTCAACGGAATGTGCTCATCTCAGCAGACCCGTTCAGTATTGACCCCCATATGGGTATCGAAGGGTCTCTGAGCGACCTCATCTTCCTTCGCCTGGGGGTCGGGAATATCCAGGATGTCCAGACCTTACCTGGAAAGACCGAAACGACCTTCCAGCCCAATTTCGGTGTAGGTGTGAAATTGAACAACATCTCCCTAGACTATGCCTTCACAGACATCGGAGACCAATCTGTGAGTCTGTATAGCAATGTGTTCTCCTTGAGGCTTGACATTTTCAAACCTGACAGTTGAATCGAATCCTTCTCATAGCATTCACATGGATTTCTCTTGTTAGCTGGGCTCAGCCGCAAGGAAATGAATGGATTGCATATGATAGGGTCCATGTGAAGGTGAAGGTCTATCAGGACGCTATTTACCGCGTGTCCTATACCACCCTGCAACAAGCGGGTCTTCCTGTTCAGACCATCGACCCTTCGGCTTTCAAGCTATATGCTAGAGAGAAAGAGTGGCCTCTTTGGATCCAAGGTGGGGATGATGGGAGCTTCGATTTTGGGGATTACCTGGAATTTTTCGGAGAGAAGAACAATGGCTGGTTGGACTCCTTGATGTACGCTGACCCATCTGATATGGGCAACCCATATTACAGTTTGATGAATGACACCATCCACTATTTCATCACATGGGATGATGAGAATAATGGAAAGCGCTTTCAGTTGGAGGATGACCAGGATTTCCAGGCCTATGATGAGCCGAATTATTTACTCAGAACGCTCCGGCAAGTCTATAGCGACAACTATAATTCCGGGACCTTACTTTCCTTTGACAATAGGAATACCGAGTACGTAGAAGGCGAAGGATGGATGAGCACACGATTCGGAAAAGGGGCAGGAAGCCTGGAGCGGGCAGTGCTGCTTCCCAGCACCGATGCTTATACTGGTCCTGGATCGCCTTCAGCCACAGGGCGCACTGTCTTTGCTAGTGCGAATGCTCCACAGCCCATCACAGCTCAAGGAAATCACCATATCAGAATTTTCAGAGGAGAGACCAACAACGTGCAACTGGCTGACCTCTACATGACCGGATATCAACTGGAGACGGTGCCCTTCACCATCTCTGGCGCACAGGTCACTTCCTCCACGCGCATCAGCCATGTGGTCATAGATGATCTGGGCTTGCCTGTTGATCAATTCAGAATTGCCTTTGTGGAAATGGCGTATGCTCATTCAAAGACCTTGAGCAATGTCGGCTTATATACGCTACGACTTGAAGCTAATCCAGCAAATGACCGATATCACCTGGACCTAGAGACGCCAGAACTCAATCAACCGATACTGTATGCTTTGGGAGGAGAGAACTACCGTCTCAGCCCTCAATTAGTCGATGGACAACTGGACGTCATTGTCCCGAATCAATCGAATGGAAGCCGCACTCAGCTCATTGTTTCAGATGAATCTCAAGTCATTTTGGTGAATGAGCTGGAGCGGGTGGGAGAGAATGGATTCTTCACAGACTTCTCAGCTCTTCAGCCAGATTCGGCCTTCGTCATCGTGACGTATTCGTCTCTGAGGAATCCAGCTCTGACCTACGCGACCTACCGCACCAACAGCTCAAGAGATGCGGTCTTGGCGGATGTGGATGAACTCTATGATCAGTTCGGAGGAGGGATACCCAAGCATCCCCATGGCATCCGAAGGTTTTTGGCCCATATCATCGAAGAATGGGAGAGTCCACCAGCGCATCTGTTCCTTCTCGGCAAGTCAGTGTATTCAGATGTGGAAGGAAATGTGGTCGGGTCCAGACGTAATCCGGTTCATTATTCGCAATCTCTGGTCCCGAGTTATGGTGCTCCAGGGAGTGACCTTCTCTTCAGCACTGGACTGGGGGGGGTAGGGGATCTAGTGCCTGCGATTTCCACTGGACGATTGAGTGCTGAGAGTCCGCAAGAAGTCTTGGACTATTTGGCCAAAGTGGTCTTTAATGAGTCACGTGATCCAGCGGCATGGATGAAGAACATCCTGCATTTCGGGGGGGGGAATACCATCAGTGAGCAGACAGCCTTCGCCTCGTTCCTCTCGAATTATGAGACCATTATTGAGGATACCTGTTTCGGTGGTAATGTGAGCACCTTTCTGAAAGAGAGTTCCTTGCCGATTGTCTTCAACCTCTCGGATTCCATTTCGGACATTATTTCCGAAGGTATCTCCATCCTTACCTTCTTCGGACATGCGGGTGGCGGTCAGTTCGACCAGAGCATTGATGAACCTGCCAATCTGGAGTGGGGCGCTCATCCCATGGTCATCGTGAACTCGTGCTATTCGGGAGACATCCATCAATTGGGTCAAGTGAGCACCAGCGAGGATTATGTCATCTTACCAGAGAAAGGAGCCATCGGTTTCTTGGCGACCATCAAACAAGGTCTTCCAGGTTACTTGAACGCCTATAGCACGGAGCTATATCGGCAGATCGGTTTCAAACACTATGGGAAATCCATTGGACAACAGATCACCGAGACCGTGGAGGTGCTCTCGGGGTTATGGGAAGATATCCCCGATGGTCGCAACTCCATCCTGATGAATCTCCTCCAAGGTGACCCTTCTACCATCATCTTCTCTCCTGAAAAACCTGACATCACCTTGGCATCTTCGTCCATTTCCTTTTATCCTGAAGAGATCACAGCCTTCGTGGATTCATTTATTGTGGAAGTGGCATTGACCAACATCGGAAAGACCACCACTTCTCCATTCACGGTCATTGTGGAGCGCACGTTTCCTGATGGCGGCACACAGAATTATTCCCAGACCCAGAATGGATTGCTCTTCAGGGATACCCTACGGTTCACTATCCCAACGGACTTTTCTAGTGCCTTTGGTTTGAATACCATCGAAGTCAGTGCTGATCTACCAAGTAATTCCATTCCTGAGATCGACAATTTTTTCAATAACAAGGCGACCAGGACGTTGCTCATCACGGATGGAGCAGTCTCACCCATCTTGCCTTTTGAATTCGCCATCGTGCCTGAGATAGAGGTGACTCTGAAAGCTTCTACAGGAAATCCATTTGCTACAGAGAGGGAATATGTCTTCCAGCTGGACACTACTGACCTCTTCGTTTCTCCAATCCTCCAAGAGTTCCATATCACCCAGGAAGGAGGGGTCTTGGAATGGATGCCTGCCTTGCTGACTACAGACAGTTTGGTCTACTACTGGAGAGTTGCTGAGGAGGCGGTCAGCCCTGAAGAACGCGAATGGCGTGAGAGTTCGTTCCAGTTCATCTCAGAGCGCACTGGCTGGGGCCAAGCCCATTATTTTCAGTTCAAGGCCAACCGTTTCAATAATATGGTGTATGACCGTCCAGAACGCGATATTGATTTCTTCTCTGGTCTGAAATCCATCAAATGTGATGTGACGGGCAATTCCACGGAGGCCGAATATTTCATTGATTTTGAATCCCAGGATTATGCGGGATGCACGTTGACCGAGGCTTTCCATGTGGCCGTCATCGACCCCATCACACTTATCCCTTGGGAGACCAGGTACAATGGACAGAATCCTGAGAATTTCTTCGGCAATGCCAATGACAATGGCTCATGTCGTCCACGGACTGAGAGCTACTTCATCTTCAGACAGAACAACCTGGATCAAATGAACGGCTTCAGGAACATGGTGCAGAATGAAGTTCCTGATGGTCACATCATCCTCATTTACACCTGGCAGCACACTCGACCGGACTACTGGCCAACTTTCTTGCCTGACTTCTCTGATATCTTCTCAGGTCTTGGGGCCAACACCATTCCCAACGTGACCGCACAGGTGCCCTTTATCCTCATAGGAGTGAAAGGCCAACCTGAGACCATGGTCGAGGCGGTAGGAGATACGGCTACCAGTGTCATCAGTGCCGAATACTTTGCACAAGTATTCGGGAATACAGGTGTGATGACAAGTCCACTTATAGGCCCTGCGGTAGGGTGGGAAAGCCTTTACTGGGCGTATGATGAATTGGGGCCCACGGATAGTATCCGTGTCAAAGTCTTCTCTATAGATGAACAGGGGCTTCAAAGTTCTGATGCCGTCATCGATGAGTACATCACAGACTCACAGCCGGTGAACCTCGGGGATGTGCTCAGCGGACCGGAATTCCCTTTCATCAGATTGCAAGCTTATTTCCAAGATGAGCTGGAGTTGGATCCCGCACAGATCTCCCGTTGGCAAGTGCTTTATGAGCCTGTTCCTGAAGCGGCCATCAATCCTGCATTGGCCTATGAGTTTTATGCCGATTCCCTTCAAGAAGGAGAGATGATACGCCTCAGCACAGTCATCCAGAACATTTCAGCCCTGGATATGGACAGCCTACTGGTGAACTATTGGGTGGAGAAAGCGGATAATTCAAGGCTGGTTATTCCTTACCCTAGGCAGGATTCATTGAGGGCTGGAGAGCAGCTATTGGACACCTTGATCTTCTCTACTCTGGGACTTCAAGGTCAAAACAACCTTTGGGTGGAAGTGAATCCAAGAATTGTCTCCACCGGACTTTACGACCAAGCTGAGCAGACTCATGTGAACAATCTGTGCAGACTGAGTTTCCGAGTGTCCACTGATAAATTGAATCCGATTCTGGACGTCACCTTCGATGGTCAGCACATCCTAGATGGAGACCTGGTTTCAGCCGAACCTATGATCACCGTGCAGTTGGATGATGAGAATCCATTCCTTTTGATGGATGACCCAGCGGATACCATTTTCTTCAGTCTTTTCCTCACCGAGCCAAACGGCTTCCAACGGCAATTGAGATTCCGTTCTGGCCAAGGGGAAGAAGTGATGCGCTTCATACCTGCCGATGGAAAGAACAACATTGCCAAGATAGAGATGAGTCCTGAACTTCTTCAGAATGGCATCTATCGCCTTCTGGTCATCACCTCAGACAAAAGTGGGAATGCCTCCGGAGATGTGGACTACCGCATCAGCTTCAAGGCCGAGCGTGAGAGTACCATCACCGAAGTGATGAACTATCCTAATCCCTTCTCTACCTCCACGCGCTTCGTCTTCACCCTGACGGGCATCAGGATCCCTGAGTACATTAAGATCGAGATATTGACTGTGACTGGAAAAGTGGTTAGGGAAATCTTCAAAGAGGAATTGGGGCCCATTCGCATTGGACGGAACATCACCGACTATGCTTGGGATGGTCGAGATGAATACGGGGACCCACTGGCCAATGGCATCTACCTTTATCGTGTCATTGTCAAGGACGCTGGACAGGATGTGGAACTCAGACAGACTGCTGCGTCCACCTTCTTCAAAAAGGGGTTTGGAAAGATGTACCTCATGAGATAGCTTCGGCCGCTGGCATATGAAGTATAACCTCCTTTCTCGTCCAATTTTTCTAAGTCTGATCAGCGGGTGTCTGGCAGGTCTGGCTTGGCCGGGCATCAGCCCCTTATTCTTCCTCATCTTCTTTGCCTTCGTTCCCATGCTCCTCATGGAACAAAGGTTCTTGAAAGAAGGTGGAACTAGCAGGCGCATATTTTTTCCAGCGTTCGTGGGCTTCCTTTTCTGGAACATCATTGTGAGCTATTTCATCTTCTGTATCCGAGACCCATATGCGGAGTCAGCAGCGATGGAGCTGCTCAGTAAGACCGTGGCTTCAGGATTGACGTATGTGTTGAATGCCTCCTTCATGGCCATTGTGTTCTGGCTCTTCCATCTAACACGCAAACGTTTGGGAGATACCCCAGGATATGTAGGACTGATCATGTATTGGATGAGCTTGGAGTACCTCCATATGCACTGGTCGATCAATTGGCCATGGTTGAATCTGGGCAATGTCTTTGCGAATCAGGTAGCCTTAGTGCAGTGGTACAGTATCACGGGATCACCTGGTGGGACGTTATGGATTCTGTTGGTCAATGTCTTGATATTTCAAGCTATACAATCCTATGTGACCAAGAAGCGTGGCCTTGGCTCCTTTGTGTTACCTGCTTTGGCTATTCTAGTACCTGTAGCCATCGGTCTTTGGCAGTTCAAGTCCTATGAGGAAAAAGGAGAGGAGGTAGAGAGGGTACTCATCCAACCCAACCTCGATCCTTACGATGAGAAATTCGATTCGGATCCTTTGCAGCAACTGATGCGCATGATCCATTTAGCGGATAGTGCCGATAGCCCTCACACACGTTGGTACATCTTGCCTGAGACCGCTATCCAGGAGTATGCGACAGTGAGAGGTAGTAAAGGTGCCCCGGTCTTTTATGGACCTTGGGAACATACCTATGATGCCTCTGAGAGCGCCTATTTGATTTCGTCCTTCTTGAAGGATAAAGAAGCCGTCTTCTTAGCTGGAGTGGCGGACCGTGCTATCTATCAGGAAAAAGAGTCGACTTCAGCGCGCTACATAGAACCCTTGGACTTGTACTATGAAAGTTTCAACTCCACCTTGCTCATTGGAAAGGAGGGCATAGAAGAGAATTACCATAAGTCGAAACTTGTTCCAGGAGTGGAAAGTATCCCTTTCACCACTGTTTTGTCTTTTTTGGATGACCTGGCATTGGATCTTGGAGGGGCCTCTGGAAGTTTGGGGGTTCAAGATTCCGTAGAGGTTTTTCGTTTTGATGGGCATGCTTTGGCTCCAACGATTTGTTATGAATCTGTATTCGGGGAGTATACCGCGCAATTCGTGCGGAAAGGGGCCGATTGCCTGGCCATAAGTACCAATGACTCTTGGTGGCAGGATAGTCCGGGTTACATACAGCTCCTGGCTTACGCGCGACTGAGGGCAGTGGAGACCAGACGGAGCATCGCTCGGTCAGCCAATAGCGGAATCAGCTGCTTCATCGATCAGAGGGGAATGATCACATCCTCGCTTCCTTGGTGGACTGAAGGAGCCCTTAGGGGGACGGTGAGGATGAATTCAGAGATCACACCCTATGTGCAGCACGGAGACTATCTGAGTCGGATAGCAGCCCTCTTCTCCTGCCTGATCCTGTTGTGGTCTTTCACCCGCAGATTCAAGGCGGTATGAGAAAGGCTAAACTCCATAATCGTAGCTTTGCGGCTCTAAAAACAAGAGGATTCCATGAGTAGATATGATGTGACCATTATTGGTTCGGGACCTGGAGGATATGTTGCAGCTATCCGCTGCGCACAACTAGGAATGAAAACTGCGTTGATAGAGAAATACTCCACTCTAGGGGGGACCTGTCTCAATGTAGGCTGCATTCCCTCCAAGGCCTTATTGGATAGCTCCGAGCATTTCTACAATGCAGCGCATACCTTCAAGGAACACGGCATAGACATCCCTGCCCCCAAGGTGAACTTCAGCCAGATGATCAAGAGGAAGCAAGGAGTCGTAGATCAGACTACGGCTGGGATAGACTACCTCATGAAGAAGAATAAGATCGATGTGCACACTGGCCATGGGGCATTTGTGGATAGGAATACCATCAGTATCACGCCTGCCAAAGGAAAAGCGACCACCATCGAGACGGATAAGGTCAT
Source organism: Bacteroidota bacterium (assembly GCA_027621335.1). Taxonomy (GTDB): domain Bacteria; phylum Bacteroidota; class Bacteroidia; order Flavobacteriales_D; family JABDKJ01; genus JABDLZ01. The sequence goes on along the minus strand of JAQCAN010000059.1, from coordinate 3,385 downwards.
CATTGCCACTGGTTCCAAGCCCATCAGCCTTCCTTTCGCCCAGATCGACAAGAAACGTATCATCTCCAGTACCGAGGCCCTGAGCTTGGAGAGCCTACCTAAGTCCATGACAATCATCGGTGGAGGGGTCATTGGATTGGAGCTTGGGTCGGTGTATGCTCGGTTAGGTGTGAAAGTCTCTGTCTTCGAGTACATGGATCGTCTCATTCCTACCATGGACAAGACGTTGAGCAAGGAGCTTGAGAAATCCTTGAAGAAGATCGGAATGGAGTTCTATTTGAATCACAGCGTCAAGGATGTGAAGGGGACCGCGACTAGCACTACCTTAACTGCAGAAGACAAGGCTGGAAAGAAAGTCACCGTAAAGGCTGATTACTGCCTGGTAGCCGTTGGCCGAAGGCCTTATACGGATCAACTTGGTCTGGATAAAGTGGGAGTGAAGATGGATGACCGCGGTAGAGTGGAGACCGATGAACATCTACAGACGAATGTGCCAGGGGTCTATGCCATCGGGGATGTTGTCAAAGGGGCCATGTTGGCCCATAAGGCCGAAGAAGAAGGGATTTTCGTAGCTGAGCAATTGGCTGGACAAAAGCCCCACATCAATTATCTGCTCATCCCCGGTGTGGTCTATACGTGGCCAGAAGTGGCTGCGGTGGGTTACACAGAAGAACAGCTCAAAGAGAAGGGCATTGCCTATAAGGTCGGGAGCTTCCCTTTCAAAGCCAGTGGGCGTGCGAGGGCCAGTATGGATACTGATGGCTTGGTGAAAGTATTGGCCGATAAGGAGACCGATGAGATCCTAGGGGTCCACATGATCGGTCCGCGAACGGCTGATATGATCGCTGAGGCAGTGGTCGCTATGGAATTCAGGGCATCGGCTGAGGACATCGCTCGCATGTCCCATGCTCATCCTACATACACCGAGAGCTTCAAGGAGGCTGCTTTGGCGGCCACAGAGAATCGCGCGCTACATATCTAATATTCAGTCGAGGTATCGGCAGTAAGGCTCGAAGGATTCGAGTGTCAACATAGTTCAGAACCATGAGTGAGAAACGCACAGAACTGGAGGAGTTAGGGGAATTCGGATTGATCGACCACCTGACTTCGATGATCAAGCCTACCCAAGCTTCCACTATCAAAGGGATAGGAGATGACGCAGCCGTGATCGAAGCAGGAGAGGATTATCTGCTCATCTCCACGGACATGCTCATGGAAGGCGTTCATTTCGACCTGAGCTATACTCCTTTGAAGCACTTGGGCTATAAGGCGGTGGTGGTGAACCTCTCGGATATCTATGCCATGAATGGAAAACCGGAACAGATCACGGTCTCTTTGGCCCTTAGCAATCGATTCAGTGTGGAGGCGATGGAGGAACTCTACTTCGGAATTCGCGCGGCCTGCAAGGTCTATGAGGTGGATCTTGTCGGTGGAGATACGACCACCTCACAGTCAGGCCTAGGGATCTCCATCACCGCTATCGGAAGAGTGGATAAGGAAAAGGTCACTTACCGCGCTGGGGCAAAAGAAAATGAGTTGTTGGTCGTATCTGGCGACCTTGGTGGAGCATACATGGGACTTCAGGTATTGGAACGGGAGAAGGCTGTTTTCAAGACGGCTCCTACGGCTCAACCTGACCTCTCTGGAAATGACTACATCTTGGAACGCATCCTTAAGCCAGAGGCCCGGAAGGATGTCATCACTCTGCTTGGAGAATTGGATATCAAGCCGACTTCCATGATCGATATCTCGGATGGGCTGGCCTCAGAGGCCATACATCTGGCTCGAGCAAGTAACTTGGGCGTGGTTATCTATGAAGAGAAGCTCCCTTTGGATACCGTCACTATTACACGGGCCCAGGAATTCAACTTGGACCCCACCACCTGCGCGATGAATGGAGGAGAGGATTATGAATTGCTCTTCACGATCCCCCAGGGTGAATTTGAGAGGATAAAGGGTCATCCTGACCTCACGGTCATAGGGCACATGTCCGATCAAGCGGTTGGCTATCAATTGGTCACACGTTCTGGACAGCAGATCGGAATGAAAGCTCAGGGTTGGGACGCCTTGCTCAGAAAGGACATAGGGTGAGGGTATTCGGAATTATCGCAGTCCATAAAGAAGTCAAGACGGCTTAGATTGGTCAAGCGATGTACCCTGGATCATCCTTCAGGTCTCTCCCTCTCATGGCTATGGACGCGAGGACATCACATCGTTCATTCTCTGGGTGACCCGCGTGGCCTTTGACCCAATGGAAATTCACTTCATGGAGATCCAAGAGATCGAGGAGTCTGGCCCATAGGTCGCTGTTGACGGCCTTTTCCTTATTATTTCGCATCCAGTTCTTGGCCCTCCAGCTCTTGGCCCATCCTTTCTCTATTCCATCTACCACATAACGGGAGTCTGAATAGACCGTGACTTTGGAAGGTACTTTGAGCTTTTGAAGTCCGGAGATCACCGCGAGCAACTCCATTCTGTTGTTGGTGGTCATCTTGAACCCAGCGGAGAATTCCTTTTTCTTGCCATTGTAGGTTAAGATGGAGCCATACCCCCCCCGACCGGGATTGGGTTCAGCACCCCCATCGGTATAGAGTAGGACATGAGGTCTTGTGGAGGGCGTGTTCACAGGTGCTTTGATGGTATTCGAGGGGCAAGGATAGTGTTTATGTCCTGAATTGGATCATATTCTATAGGCACTTCGAATTGTCGTTCACGCGCTCACTTAAGGTAAGATCGCTTCGAGGATTAATATTTTCTTAATGCAGAGGAAAGCTTTGGGTAGACATTGCGCTGCCTTTTGTTAAGGTATTGAAAAGATAGAGGACAGACCCTCTACTTAGGTTTGCCCCCTACCATTCGAACGCCATAATGAAACGTCTGCTCACTACTGTTTTGGCACTCGCAGCCTTGATTTCCATGTTAGGACAAGGCATTGTCAGAGGTAAAGTCGTAGATGACACAGGCCTCCCTTGCATAGGTGCCACTATACAGAGAGTGGATGACATGAGCATAGGCACATTGACAGATTTCGATGGTCTCTTTTCCATTGAAGTTCCTTCGAATGTAATGACTGAATTGCTCATCAAGTATTTAGGCTTCAATGACTTGAAAGTGGCGGTCAATCCAGGAGAAGGAAAAGTGCAAACGCTGGAGTTGGCTATGGTCTCCAATGCGGTACTGATCGATCAAGCGGTTGTGATCACCGCTAGAGCGAACAAAGCAAATGATGGGTATATGGAGCGCATCAAGCAGAACTCAGCTACGAGCATTGATTATATCTCCAACGCCACGTTGAGAAAGATAGGTGATGGGGATATGGGTGCTGCAGTCAAAAGGGTCTCAGGAGTGAGTACAGTCGGGAGTTTTGTCTCGGTCCGCGGTTTGG
>JAQCAN010000058.1 GCA_027621335.1 Bacteroidota bacterium | reverse complement strand
CAAGCTCTTGTAAGCCTTCAGCTGAGTTTCTGATAGGTCTGCAACCATATATCCGGAATCTCGTGGTCGCATGCCGCGAGGTAATCAGAGTATGAGCAAGGAAGGACATGGGACTTCTTGAAGCGATTCCCATCCCTTGGTGGATACGGAACTTCCAACCACCATCTTTCGGTTATCTTGCTCTTGTAGAAGACCAAGTCGTGATTTTCCTTGGTATGCACCAGATAACGAATGAATCGCTCGGTATCAATAAGGACATCCTCCTTATGCCTACGTGAGTAACCATCCAAGAAGCACCAAACGGCTTGGGCAATCAATTGACTGGATTGTGCTCTGTCATCATAGCTAGGATTGTATTCGAAGAAGGCGATACAAGCCAACTTCTCATTGGTCCCTGCATAGGATGCCAACTGGCAGAATTGTTCGGCATAGAGGCCATTGGGCAGTGGGTGTGCGTGCCCTGGAGAATCACTCATCCTGACCGAACGGACATCAAGACACATCAAGTCAGCATTTCTGACCAAGGGCTCCGTATCACTGATGGACTCATTCACTTCTCCCAGACGCATTGTTTGGAAGAGCATACGCTTCATCACCTTGGTCATCTCTGCATTGACCAGATAGGATTGATGTCCAATATTTGTATAGTCGAATAGGAAGCCTGGCTTATGGATTATGAGTTTGCTGAGATAGTTGGAACTGTGCGTTTCCTCATCCACATCTCCGATATCGAAGATGGGGTCCACGCTCAGAATATTGGTCATTCTCTCCAATCGACAAAAGGCACGATAGAGCGGAAGGGTGCAATGGTCAGGGCCACCGATGATGATGGGAACAATGTTTCTCTCAATGAGGTAGGCACTCGTCATCTCCAATGCGAAATGGGTGTCCTCCAAGCTATGCCCAGGACGTATGTTGCCCATGTCGATCATAAAGACATTCTCGCTGTGCAGATGGAGTGGATACAGGGATTTCCTTATGGCCTCCGCCCCGAGGGCGCAGCCTTCATTCTCATTGCTCATTCGGCCTTCATTCACGCCTATGAAAGCAATCTGAACGTTCTGCAATTCTGACTCCTTACCAGAATAGATGACCATGCGCTCTCCAATGGATCCCGTTCCAGAAATAGCCTTCAGCTCATCACCCTTTTGAAGAGGTTCTATATAGAGGCCTGGATCGGTCATTTCTTCTTTCGGACAGTTTTCTTCTTCTCAGGCGTAGCTTCAGCCAATTTAAGGCATTCTTCCAAGGTCAGGCTTTCAGGTTCTGTTCCCTTGGGAATCTTGACATTCTTTTTCCCAGCCTTGATGTAGGGGCCGAAGCGCCCATTGAGGACCTGGATATCAGGATTCTCCGGAAAGGACTTGATATGCTTCTTCGCATCAGCCTCCTGCTTGGCTTGATACAGTTCCAAGGCCTGAACCAAGGTGATATCGTAGACATCGAATTCAGCATCTTTTGGGATGGAGACGAACTCCTTTCCAACACGGACATAAGGTCCAAAGCGTCCAACGGCTGCCGCGACATCAACTTCTCCATTCTGCCCCAAGATCCTTGGCAATTCGAAGAGCTTCATCGCTTCTTCGAACGTGATGGTCTGTATACTTTGCTCAGGACGTAAGGATGCGAAACGCGGCTTCTCTTCATCTTCCACTCTTCCGATCTGTACCATTGGTCCATACCGTCCGATTCTGACCAAAACTTCCTTACCGCTCTTTTCTTCCATTCCAAGGACGCGCTCTCCTGTGGCCCTCTCGCTCTCTTTCAGAGTCACTTCGATGTCCTCATGGAAGGGTTTATAGAATTTGCCAATCATATCCTGCCAGGCCAGTTCACCGTTTGCGATATCATCGAACTGCTGTTCCACCTCAGCTGTGAAATTGTAGCTCAATACATTCCCGAAGTTCTCTACCAAGAAGTCATTAACGACCGTTCCGATGTCCGTTGGGAAGAGTTTGTTCTTCTCAGCTCCTGAGATCTCTGTTTTTGCTGATTCCGTGATCCGATTCGATTCCAATGAGTAGCAGATATGATCCACGGGATGTCCGTCCCGAGAACTCTTCTCGACATAACCTCTCTTCTGTATGGTGCTGATGGTCGGTGCATAGGTGGAAGGACGGCCTATTCCAAGTTCTTCAAGCTTCTTGACCAAGCTTGCTTCCGTATATCTGGGAGCATGTTTGCTGAATCGCTGAAGGGCTTCCATCTGCCTGAAGTCAAGCACTTGTCCTTCATTGACCGGAGGCAGGACTCCCTTCTGCTCCTCACTCTCCTCATCGTCACTGCTTTCCATGTAGACTGTCAGGAATCCATCGAATTTGATGACCTCACCGCTCGCTTGAAGGATGCTGTCATTTCCGCTCATGGCGATCTGGATGGTCGTCTTCTCCAAGATGGCCTCACTCATCTGTGAGGCTATGGTGCGCTTCCATATGAGTTCGTAAAGGCGATCAAGGTCCTTATTACCCGTGCTTTTCACTCCAAAATCAGTAGGTCGTATGGCTTCATGTGCTTCTTGTGCTCCTTTATTCTTGGTCTTGAAGGTCCTGGTGTGGACATACTCTTCTCCAAATGAATCCTTGACGACTTCCTTGCTTTGGGCCAAGGCTTGTTCGGAAAGGTTCAAGGAGTCCGTTCTCATATAAGTAATGAACCCACTCTCATACAGTTTCTGAGCCTTGCTCATGGTGAGGCCGACTGGATAACCTAGTTTTCTTGATGCTTCCTGCTGAAGGGTGGATGTGGTAAATGGCGGGGCGGGGCTCCGTTTTCCTGGTTTCACTTCCGTGCTCTTCACTTTGAACTCAGAACCCAAGCATGACTCAAGGAAGGCACGCGCATCTTCTTTGGTGCTCAATCTTTTGGGGAGTTCCGCTTTCAGTGTCTTGCCTTCTATATTGAATTCTGCACTGATCCTGAATGACTCCTCAGCTTTGAAATCAATAATCTCCTTCTCACGTTCCACGATGAGGCGCACAGAAACCGACTGCACGCGACCAGCAGAGAGACTCGGCTTGACCTTCTTCCATAGGACCGGGCTGAGTTCGAATCCGACCAATCGATCCAGTACACGTCTCGCTTGCTGGGCATCCACTAGTGCTCTGTCAATCTTTCTAGGATTATCAATGGCATGTTGGATGGCCGTTTTCGTAATCTCATGGAAGGTGATGCGCTTGGTCTTAGATTCGTCCAAGTTCAGTGCTTCTTCAAGGTGCCAAGAAATAGCCTCTCCTTCACGGTCTTCATCCGTGGCCAACCAGATCATCTCAGCCGCCTTGGACAGCTTGAGTAACTCATCAATGACTTTTTTCTTATCCGCACTGATCTCATAAGTCGGGATGAATCCATTCTCAATGTCAATGCTCAGGTCCTTGGACTTCAAGTCACGCACATGGCCATAGCTGGATTTCACGGTGAAATCCTTTCCTAAGAACTTCTCAATGGTTTTGGCTTTGGCGGGTGACTCTACGATCACTAGGTTCTTAGTCATGCTTTGTATGGGATATAAAATAATGGGATGATTCCAAGTTTCAGGCTGCAAATAAAGTAAGTCTGAGCGTTAGTATATATAAGGTAGAGATAAGTCTTATCCTGCCAAGTTTGGGAATCCCATATATAAATACTAAAGTATTTAAGGAAAGAAGCAAACTGACACATTGTCATAAAATTCCTTGGGATGACGTACATTTGTGGGCCCTAAAAAAGGGGAGGAGCACAATGACGAACAAGGTGATCATAGAAGAAAGGCAGGGTGAGGTCATGAATCTTAAAGGTGGATTGAATGGTAAGAAGCTTTTTTTAGAGAGCTATGGCTGTCAGATGAACTTTGCCGATTCTGAGATTGTTGCTTCCATCCTTCAGAAGGAGGGCTTCATCACCACTCATGAGGAAAAGGAAGCGGATCTCATACTCTTGAATACGTGTGCAATCAGAGAGAATGCTGAGACCAGAGTGCGTCATCGCCTAACACATTTCAACTCCTTGAAAAGGAACCGTCCTTCCTTGGTCATCGGGGTATTAGGATGCATGGCTGAACGGCTCAAGGATAAACTGCTTGAAGAGGAAAAGCTTGTGGACATCGTAGTGGGACCTGATTCCTACAGAGATCTTCCTAAATTGATTTCAGTAGCAGAGGACGGGGAACGTGGGATGAATGTGTTGCTCTCCAGAGAAGAGACCTATGCAGATGTGAATCCTATCCGTTTGAATTCCAATGGCATCAGTGCCTTCATCTCCATTATGAGAGGCTGTGATAACATGTGCAGTTTCTGTGTCGTGCCTTTTACCAGAGGACGTGAGCGCAGCAGAGACTTGAACACCATAGTCCATGAAGCCAGATACTTGGTGGAGCAAGGATATAAGGAAGTGACTCTACTCGGACAGAATGTGGATTCATACCGATGGAACTTGAGCAGGGATGGCCAAGTAGTCGATCCTGAAAAAGGCCACGCGGATTTTGCAGACCTCTTGGCTGCCGTGGCGCAGGTCAATCCTCAGTTAAGGGTCAGATTCTCCACTTCTCACCCGAAGGATATGACCGATAAGGTCTTGGAGACCATGGCCCGCTATGATAACATCTGCAAGTATGTCCCCCTGCCGGTACAGTCAGGAAATTCTGAGGTCTTGAAGCGCATGAATCGCGGCTATTCCCGTGAGTGGTATCTCGATCGCATATCGGCTATCAGAAGGTACATGCCCGATTGTGGAATCTCTACAGATATCATCACAGGGTTCTGTGGAGAGACCGAAGAAGAATATCAGGACACTTTGAGCATCATGGATGAAGTGCACTATCACTTCGCTTATATGTTCACCTACAGCGAGCGGCCTAAGACATTGGCCGAAAGGAAATTCGAAGATGATATACCTGAAGAGGTGAAGAAATCACGATTGGCCAAAGTCATCCAAAGGCAATCTGAACATAGCCATGCCCATCATAAGACCATGGTCGGAAAGGTCCATCAAGTGCTCATCGAGCGGGAATCCAAGCGCTCCACAGAGTGTTTCTCTGGGCGGAACACCCAGAATATAGTGGTCGTTTTTCCGAAAGAAAGTAGTGCACCGGGTGATTATGTGAACGTCTTGGTTGAAGAGTGCACGCCAGGAACGTTGATAGGACGAATAGTGAATTGAGGATCAGCATATGGAAATTCAGTCAGTCAAGCAGAGATTCGGGATCATCGGCAACAGTCCGGTCCTTAACAGGGCCATAGATATCGCCATGCAGGTGGCACCTACGGATATCTCCGTGCTCATCAATGGAGAGAGTGGAACTGGAAAGGAGATCATGCCTCAGATCATCCACAATCTGAGCCATCGCAAGCATAACAAATACATTGCCGTGAACTGCGGTGCCATTCCTGAAGGCACCATCGATTCGGAGTTCTTTGGACATGAGAAAGGATCATTCACTGGAGCCTCAGAATCTCGGAAAGGGTATTTCGAGGTAGCTGATGGAGGGACGGTGTTCCTAGATGAGATAGCCGAGATGCCATTGCAGACCCAGGTGCGACTTCTAAGGGTTTTGGAGTCAGGGGAGTTCTTGAAAGTGGGCTCCTCCAAGATTCAGAAGACCGATGTGCGCATCGTAGCTGCCACCAACAAGGATCTACCAACGGAGATTGAAAAGGGAAAGTTCAGAGAAGACCTCTACTACCGCTTGAATACTGTGCCAGTCGAACTCCCCCCTCTCCGTAAGAGAAGGGAAGACATCCTTTTGATATTCAGGAAGTTCGCTGTGGATTTTTCTGATAAATACAGGATGCCTCCCATTTCGCTGGAGGATGATGCTCAACAGTACCTGGTCTCTTTTGATTGGCCCGGTAATATCCGGCAGTTGAGGAATCTGACAGAACAGATGTCTGTCATCGAGAACCGAAGAAGCATTGACGCACAGACCTTGGCGAAATACATCCCTAGAGATGGATCCCGACTGCCAGCGGTCATAGCCAAGGACAAGTCTTCAGGCGATTTCTCTGAACGAGAGATCCTTTACAAGGTCCTCTTCGATATGAAGAACGACATGAGCCAATTGAAAGCTTTGGTCGCAGATCTCATGAATAGGAATAGCTCCATCTCCCTCTCCGATGAGAATGAGGCCTTCGTAAAGAATTTGAGCAAGGAGGTTTCTGTTCCGCAGATGAGGTCATTCGAGGAGAAGCCACGCAATGAGCACTTGGAATATGAGATCCTGCAGGCCGAGAAGGAGCAAGAGGATCATTTCAACACCCATGAGATCTTGGAGGAATCTTTGTCCATAGCGGATAATGAAAAGGAATTGATCATCAAAGCACTGGATAAGCACAACAATCGTAGGAAGAAGGCTGCTGAAGAATTGGGTATCTCTGAGCGTACTCTATATCGGAAAATTAAAGAGTACGACATTCCATGAGGCCCATTTTTGCTTTGTTCATACTCATCTTTTGCTCCTGCCAAGTGAGGTATTCCTTCAATGGGGGAAGTGTGCCAGCAGAGGCCGAGACCTTCTCAGTGGATTACTTCAATGTTACTGCGGCATTGGCCAATCCTGCTTACGGGCAGACGCTCGCTGAAGAATATAAAGACCTCATGTTAGGACAGACCAGACTCAATCTTTCAAGTTCAGATGGTGATCTGCATTATGAAGGTCAAATCGCGCGTTACGATATCCAACCTGTTGCCATCACTGGAGATGAGGTGAGTAGCAGGAACCGCCTTACAGTTGAACTGAAGGTGAGGTTCTTCAATAAGATCGAGCCTGAGAAGGACAAGGAACTGACCTTGAGGCAGTTCGAGGACTTCGAGGCGAATCAAGAATTCTCCGCTGTAGAGTCAGATCTTGTAGAGGAGATTAACCGAAAGATCCTTCAGGACCTCTTCGATCAAACCCTAGGTGACTGGTGACACATGCTGAATTCATAAGATTGTTCAAGGGAGAAGTGATTCCTGAACTCCATCATGTCAAGGCTTTGGAGGACTTATTGGTGGACTATCCTTATAGCCAAGTCATACGCTTGATGCACCTGAAGGCACTGGCTGCTGTGGGAGATCTAGGTCTTGAATCGGCCTTGGACCTCTCAGCGGCCAACCTGCCTGACAGAAAGGTCCTCAAAAACCTTGACTCCCATCCAATAGTCAGGGTGGTAGGTCATGATGAGAAGGAGACCGGTCATGAGGTCAAGGAGAGCTCTATCCGCAAAGCTCCTGAACTGGACCGTCAGTTCTTGACGGAGGCTGTCTTGAGCTCTTTGGAGATGGAAGTCTCCAACTTCGAAGTAGAACCAGTTGAAGCTGGAAATGAGACAGAAGAAGAACGTCAATCCGTTGGTCCACCCCAGAGTTTCTTGGATTTCATCCAAGGACAAGGGGGTAATCTAAAGAAGGCCCAGAATCCTTTGAATGAAACTACTGAGCTCATTGAACGCTTTTTGAAAAGAGGAAAACCTGAGAAAACAGAGTTCTTCGATTCGGGTAAGATGGCTAAGAAGAGTTTGGAGGACGGAGGAGAAATGGTTAGTGATACACTGGCCCGCATCTACATGAATCAAGGGAATTTCGATAAGGCGATACGCACCTATGAGCAATTGATGTTGAATAATCCTGAGAAAAGCACTTACTTTGCAGGCCGTATTGAAAAAGTGCGTGAATTACAATCAAAAAAAGGCCGATAATCCATGATCTTCATCACCATTCTTATCGTTGTAGTTTCTATCCTTCTTGGGCTTATCGTCCTTATCCAGAATCCTAAGGGAGGAGGTCTGGGCTCTGGGTTTGGAAATGTAAATCAGATCGGAGGCGTTCAACGCACTGCTGACTTCCTTGAAAAGGCCACTTGGGGTTTAGCCATTGCTCTAGTGGTACTCTGCATGGCTTCAGCTGGTTTCAATTCGTCTGTGAATGCGGACAGCAGTCTTCCTGGAGATGCTGAATTATATCAGCCACCTGCTCCTGCAACCGGGGATGATGCGGCTTCTGAGGATTTAGGCCAATAAGTCTACAAAGAACTTCTAAGAATGTCAGTTTGTCACGGCAAACTGACATTTTTTTTTGTCCCTGGTCATAAACTCCCTTTGGCATAGATTCTGACTATGGCGAGGGGTCATCAGGACATGACAGTTTCAATCGAATTCAGAACTATTAAATAATAAAGACAATGTCAGTTAACGTAAAGCCAATTGCCGATAGAGTGCTAGTTGAGCCAGCCGCAGCCGAACAAAAGACAGCTGGAGGTATCATCATACCAGACACAGCCAAGGAAAAGCCTCAAAGAGGCAAGGTCATAGCAGTAGGTAACGGTAAGAAGGATGAACCCATGACTGTGAAAGCAGGGGATAACATCCTTTACGGTAAGTATTCTGGAACTGAGATCAGCATAGATGGTAAGGACTATCTCATCATGAGGGAAGCCGACATTTTCGCTGTCGTCTAATCACATTCATTCAAACTATTCAAATCCATACAGAAATGGCTAAAGAGATAACATTCGATGTTGCAGCGCGCAACAAATTGAAAAAAGGAGTAGACGCATTGGCGAATGCCGTGAAAGTCACCCTAGGTCCTAAGGGGCGTAACGTCATCCTAGATAAGAAATTCGGTGCACCGATGGTCACCAAAGATGGTGTGTCCGTAGCTAAGGAGATCGAACTTAAGGATCCCATTGAGAACATGGGCGCCCAGATGGTGAAGGAGGTTGCTAGTAAGACCGCTGACAACGCAGGGGATGGAACCACTACCGCTACGGTTCTTGCTCAGGCCATCGTTACAGGTGGATTGAAGAACGTAGCCGCAGGTGCCAACCCTATGGACCTCAAGCGCGGAATGGACAAGGCTGTTGCTGCTATCGTGAAAGGCCTTCAGGAGCTTTCAAAGGAAGTAGGCGATGACAATGAGAAGATCAAGCAAGTAGCTACCATCTCCGCCAACAATGATGCTACCATCGGAAATCTCATCGCTGAGGCCATGGCCAAGGTGAAGAAGGAAGGGGTCATCACAGTGGAAGAAGCCAAAGGTACAGAGACCACTGTTGAGATCGTTGAAGGTATGCAGTTCGATAGGGGATACCTTTCTCCATACTTCGTGACCAACTCTGAAAAGATGATCGCGGACTTAGAGAATCCTTACATCCTCATCTATGACAAGAAGGTCAGCAGCATGAAGGACCTTCTTCCAATCCTTGAGAAATCCGCTCAGACTGGTCGTCCATTGATGATCATCGCTGAAGATGTGGAGGGGGAAGCCCTTGCAACTTTGGTAGTGAACCGTCTACGAGGAAGCCTTAAAGTGGCTGCAGTGAAGGCGCCAGGTTTTGGAGACCGCAGAAAAGCCATGCTGGAGGATATCGCCATCTTAACTGGTGGTACTGTCATCTCAGAAGAGCAAGGCCGTAAGTTGGAGGACGCCACTTTGGATGACCTTGGAACTTGTGAGAAGATCACAATCGACAAAGACACGTCCACCATCGTGAATGGTGCTGGTTCCAAGGCCGATATCGGTGGCCGTGTGAAGCAGATCAAGGCGCAGATCGAGAGTACGACTTCGGACTATGACCGTGAGAAGCTTCAGGAGCGTTTGGCCAAGTTGGCCGGTGGAGTTGCCGTCCTATATGTAGGTGCAGCCACTGAAGTGGAAATGAAAGAGAAGAAGGACAGAGTGGATGATGCTTTGCATGCGACCCGCGCTGCAGTTGAAGAAGGAATCGTTCCAGGCGGTGGGGTAGCTTACCTCAGAGCCGTTTCGAAATTGGACAATTTGATTGGTGAGAATGCCGATGAGCAGACAGGAATCGCAATCGTGAGAAGGGCCATCGAAGAGCCATTACGCCAGATCGTTGCCAATGCCGGAGGCGAAGGTTCCGTCATCGTTCAGAAAGTGAAGGAAGGCAAGGATGACTTCGGTTACAATGCGCGCACTGAGGTATTTGAAAACCTCTACGCTGCTGGTGTGATCGATCCTACCAAGGTGACTCGTATCGCACTTGAAAATGCCTCATCCATTGCTGGAATGCTCTTGACCACTGAAGCTGTAGTCTCTGAAGTGGAAGAGGAAAATGCTCCTTCTATGGCTTCCATGGGAGGTGGCATGCCAGGAATGATGTGATCTACAACTCTTGAAAAGATAAACGGCCTCGTTCCTTTTAGGAGCGGGGCCTTTTTTTATCCGATAGGAATAGGGTCCCCATAGAATTTTGGAGTCGTGCCTATAAGGAGGTCCCAGATCATCTGCACCCTTGCTAGTCGTTCCCTGACCTTGACCATCATTCCTCGGGTGCCTTCTATGTCCTCTGCACAATAGCCGATGGCCTCTATCCCTTTGGCATCGGCTATGAAAACCGCCCTTTCGGCATGGAATTGCTGAGAGATCACCGTGATCTTATCCTCAAGGAAGACTTCTTTGGCACGTATTACAGAATCCAAGGTCCTGAATCCTGCGAAGTCCAGCACGATGCGGGAAGAGGGTATACCCAACTTGATGAGGTCCTCTCTGAATTGTTTGGGTTCGTTGTAGTACTTGGTGCTGTTGTCTCCACTGATGAGGATGTAGTCGATTTTTCCAGAATCGAAGAGTTCCACAGCTGCTTTGATACGACCGAGATAGAATAAGTTCTTTCCTGTGCTGCTGTATTTGGAGGTGCCTAGGAGCAATCCCACTTTGTTGTAAGGAACAGCTTCGAGACTGTGGTAGAGTTTCCCTTGGGTCCGGTATTCCACCACACCATCGCTCAACACGATGCTCAGTACCATCAGGAGCACAACGCCCGTCAAGAACCTGATGATACGTTTCCAGAATGGGAGCTTTTTCTTTCTCATAGAGGTTGGCATGGGCAAGATAGCATCGTCCAGATATATAACTTCCACAAGGCGGCACTATTATTTTTCAGGCTTTATGGGCCTTTAAAACTTTGTGAAATTTCTCATTGTCAATTTCATAGGGGGGTATATTCACCTTCTAATTAGACAACGGTAGACCTTGAGCAGAAAAACCATCCGCATCGTTCTTATCCTTGGCTGGATCTCCATTATCGGCATCTTGGCGACCCAGGTGATCTGGGTGCATAGGACATTCACCAATCAAGATAAGGAGTTCAATGACCGGGCCTATATAGCACTGAACAATGTCACGGAAGAGATACTAGCTCTTAATAAGGATTCAGCACTCATCTACAACCCTGTCACCCAGGTCAGCAACAACTCCTATGTGGTGCAGATGAATGACACCCTTCATCCCTATCTTCTGGAAAGCCTGTTGGCAGCAGAGTTCAGGAGAAATAGCCTTTCCACGGATTTCGAGTATGGAATCTATGACT
>JAQCAN010000057.1 GCA_027621335.1 Bacteroidota bacterium | reverse complement strand
TGGCCAGCCTGGTATGCCCAACATGAAGACCATGATGTACATCTTCCCTGTGATGATGCTGTTCTTCTTCAATAGTTTTGCCTCCGGGTTGAGCTATTACTATCTCTTGGCCAACCTTTTCACGATAGTGCAGATGTTGGTGATAAAGAATTTCATCATCGATGAGGACAAACTTCTGGCGAAGATCAAGTCCAATCAGAAAAAACCGCTGAAGAAATCCAAGTTCCAGCAACGCTTGGAAGATGCAGCCAAACAACGCGGATACAAGCCAAGATGAGAGCCCTTTCCATTGCCCTCCTTATGGTCATGATGAGCGCTTGCTCAGTGTTCCAGAAGCATAAAGCCGACAGAGAAGAACTCAAAGCCAAGCGGGCAGAGATCAAAACAGAGCAAGGTGGCTCTGCGAATGAACATACCTCTTCAGAAAGTGAAGTTGAAATGGCTCCTGTGGATCCGGTAAGAATGGTCCCCAATGACAGCCTACTCCTAAGCTATGAACGGACGCCTTGTTTTGGAAGATGCCCCGTCTTCAAAATCAAAGTCTATGAGAGTGGATATACCACCTATCAAGGCGTGAATTTCGTGGAGTACATGGGTTATTTCTACACCCACATCAATGCAGAGGACCTGAACACCATTTATCAATTGGTGAATGAAGCTGATTATTTCAGCCTGAACGATAGTTATGACAACGAGAATATCATGGATCTCCCTGCCAAGATATTCAGGGTGGATGCCTTGGGCATCAACAAGCGCATTGTCGCAAGGACCAATGTACCTGAGTCATTGATCCAAATGGCCGAAGGCATCGAAGTGCTTTTCAAGGATACCAAATGGAAAGCCGTCAAGGGAGATTACTGATTCACAATTAATACAATGAATAATAAACCCATCATGAAACGAATAGTCATTCTGTCCCTAGGACTACTGCTAGGCATGCAAGGCCTTTATGCCCACGAAGGCATGTGGATGTTGAATATGTTGAAGAAGATCAATGAAGCTGAAATGAAGGGTCTAGGTCTGAAGCTTTCAGCGGAGGACATCTACAGCATAAATCAGTCCTCAGTGAAAGATGCCATAGGACGCATGAACTATGGAATGTGTACGGTGGAGATGATTTCTGCAGAAGGTCTGACATTGACCAACCATCACTGTGCTTATGACGCTATCCAATCGCATAGCTCTGTGGAGAATGACTACCTGACAGACGGATTCTGGGCCATGTCCAAAAAGGAAGAGCTACCAGTGGAAGGGATGGTCATCAGCTATCTCGTCCGAATCGATGATGTCACCACTCGTGTCAATGACCAATTGACCACAGGGATGCCAGAGGGAGAAAGAAACGCGGTCATCAGGAAACTGAGCCAAGAGATTTCTCAAGAACTATCACAAGATGGGAAGTATGATGTGGACGTGAAGAGTTTTTTTGGTGGCAATGAGTTCTACGCCTTTACCTACATCACATACAAAGATGTTAGGCTGGTGGGCGCTCCTCCATCCAGTATTGGGAAATTCGGAGGAGATACAGATAACTGGATGTGGCCTCGCCATACAGGTGATTTCTCATTGCTGAGAGTTTATGCTGATGCTGAAGGTAACCCTGCTGATTATTCCGAGGACAACGTGCCATACGCCCCTAGACATTTCCTCCCTATATCCATGAATGGTGTGCAAGATGATGACTTCGCTATGATCCTTGGTTTCCCTGGAAGCACAGACCGCTATCTATCCTCCTATGGGGTGAAGGAGGCACTCGACATAGAACAGCCGACCCGTGTTGAGATCAGGGGAGAGAAACTCAGATTGATGAAGGAGGACATGGACGCAGATGCAGCCGTGAGAATCAAGTATGCCTCCAAGTATGCAGGTGTCAGTAACTATTGGAAGTATTTCCAAGGTCAGAGCCGAGGTCTGAAACGCCTTAAGGTCTATGACAAGAAGTTGAAGCAGGAAAACGAATTCAATGCTTGGGTGGCCAAGGATCCAAAGCGAGTGGAGACCTATGGGGAGGCCACTGACCTTTTGAAGAATGGTTATTTAGGTTCACGACCTTTCGTGTTGCCTATGACTTACGTGGAAGAGGCAGCCTTCGGATCCGAGATATTGACCTTGGCCATCAGAGGGTATAGACTATCCCTTGCCCTGCAGAATCCTGATGACATGAATGCTATAGAGGGCGCCAAGGCCATTTTGGCCAACCGTGCCGAAGGCCATTTCAAGGATTACAATCTTGGTACCGATAAGAAAGTGACCGCCAGGATGTTCGAGATGTACAGTGACAATGTTGCAGAGATCTACCATCCTCAGTTCCTGAAAGATGCCAAGAAGAAGTACAAAGGAGATTGGACGAAGTATGTCGACAAGATGTTCGAAAAGTCTCTTTTCCGATCTGAAGCTACAGTCAATGCTTTCCTGGCTGCGCCAACATTGAAGCAATTGGAGGCCGACCCAGCCTTCCAAGCCATCAAGCAGATCTATTTTGACCTTTACACAGGGACACTCGCACAAGAAATTGGTGTCTACGAAGAGATGATGGAAAAGGGATACCGATTGCTAATCGCAGGCCTGAGAGAGATGAATGCCGACAAAGCCTATTATCCTGATGCGAATTCCACCATGCGTTTGACCTATGGCAAAGTGGGAGACTATGTCCCTGCCGATGGGATGCGCTATGATTTCGTGACCACAACGGATGGCATCTTGGAAAAGGAGGACCCAAGCAATGAGGAGTTCATCGTTCCAGCCAAATTGAAGGAACTTATAGAGTCCAAGGATTTCGGGGACTATGCTAATGAGAATGGAGAGATGATCGTCTGTTTCATCAGCAACAACGACATCACCGGAGGTAACTCAGGAAGTCCGGTACTTAACGGTAAAGGTGAACTCATCGGGCTAGCCTTTGACGGGAACTGGGAAGCAATGAGTGGAGATATCGCCTTCGAACCTGAGTTGCAGAGGACCATCTCCGTGGATATCCGCTATGTGCTCTTCGTCATCGATAAATATGCCGGAGCGAAAAACCTGATCAAGGAGATGCAGCTCGTCAAAGCTCCAAAAGAGCCAGTACCATACCTTTTGCCATCTATTCATACTTTTTGATTTTTGCTAATCCTCGTTTCTCCATTACCTCAATATCCTCAGTGAACTAGTCCCTACGGATAGTAGATAGACCCCAGCGGGTAATCGGACCATATCCAACTGAACTTGAGTGTCGCTCATTCGCATGACCTCGACCAAGCCTGAGAGATCCCTACCAATGTGATCCAACAAGCGTATCTCTTCTGTTCCGAGCTGATCGGATTCAACCATGACCTTGCTATCAGTGGGATTAGGAAAGGCCCTTATTCTGACTTCCCTATGTTCCAAACTGGAGATAGCTGCATCGAAGGCATTTCCGCCCAAACGAAGAATCTCCTCAGCCGACTCCAAGGTCGATTCATGACCCGCGGCTATTGCACTTTGACCCATGCTGTGAAGAAATGGATTTTTAGGGACCGCAGTAGGATAACCGATCAGTCTTGCAATATGCCCAAAGCTATAGGCAGAATCTCCTCCGTCCAAAGTTGGTACTGATAGCCGCTGGGATGAAGATTATCGGCAGCCAAAGCTCCCGATGAACTTCCAAGTACCCTGGAAATGGTGGTCACGTCCAGAAATGGAACACCCTCGGATGCGCATCGGTCCGAGATGACGGCATTGTACTCATCGATCTCTTGGGCGATGAATTCGGAATTGGAAGCTCCAAAAGGAGTCACGCCATAATCCGGTATGGACACCACGAAGACATTCTCAGATCCATTGGCGAAATCAATGGCTTGAGCAAGCAGCGAATCGAATTCCGACTGGAACTGCTGGATCGAGAGCCCTTGGAATTGATTATTCACCCCGATGAGCAGTGATACCATGTCATAACCCACCAATTCCTGCTGGTCTATGGCATTCTGCAGATTGGCAGTGGTCCAGCCGGTCTGTGCGATAATGTTGAGGGAATCCACGCTCAAACCCAAGGCAATGAGACGCTCCTGAAGCTGTACAGGCCATCTTTCAGATGTCTGGACGCCTTGACCGATGGTGTAAGAATCGCCCAAGGCCAGAAAGGATCTGGAATAAACTACTACAGGTCCATTGGCCACCTCCTTCTTACAAGACGACAAGGTCAAGAGCAACAACCCCCCTATGAACACAATTGTTCTCATGACTTCAAGACAACGATTGGAATGAAAAGTTGTCTCCTTTTCTTTGCTGCGTAGTCTCACTCTCAATGGAACGGATTGAAGAAAGGAAAAGGAGGGATACACTTAGTGACAGATGCGTTTATTAAACTTACACCCTTTTTCGCACAATGAATTACCCAAAGAAAGTCAGCCTAGGAGATATCACCGTCCGTGATGGGTTCCAACACGAAGAACGATTCATCCCAACTGAAGCAAAGATCTGGTTGGCGGAAGAACTCATTCTTGCAGGATTCAAGAAGTTGGAGATCACCAATCTGGGCAACCCGATGGGAATGCCCCAGTTCAGGGATGCGGATGAGGTCATGAAGGGAATCCGAACGAGCAAAAAGCTCAAGGGCCGTTTGGATGATGTCTGCCTAACTGCGGTCACCATTAGAGAAAAGGCTGTGGAGCGGGCTATCAGGGCAAAGCAAGACGGTTTCGGACCTGACCGTATCCTGCTCATGGTGTCCACCAGTGAATCCCATCAGTTCACCAACAGTGGACTCAGCCTCGCTGAATATTGGAAGATGAGTGAAGACTACATCAAGAGGGCCACAGATGCGGGTATCAAAGTGAATGGCACGGTGAGCACCATCTGGGGCTGCCCCATAGAGGGTCCAACGGACATGAATAAGGCAGTGGAGTTCGCCCAACGCTGGCTGGACATTGGCGCTACGGACATCGAGCATGCCGACCATGATGGGTCCGCCTCGCCTGATCGTATCTACAGATATTTCTCTATGCTCATGGACAAGTTGCCCGATCCATCCAAGCATATCGTACATATCCATACAACCCGGGGATGGGGATTGGCCAATGTGCTGGCCGCCTTGCAAGCTGGAATGACCCATTATGAATCCACCATGGGAGGCATCGGAGGGCAGCCGGCTAATTTCGTGGATGGCGTTCCCGTAGCCGGGACTGGGGAATACTATTACAAGGATCCTAACATAGTTGGGCTCGTGACCACTGAAGATATGGCCGTGATGATGGATGAGATGGGGATAGACACCGGTCTTGATCTGGACCGTCTCCTTGAGATAGGGAGAATGGTAGAGCGCATCGTAGGAAGGCCTTTACGAAGCGAATGCATCCGTACGGGACGTATTCCCAAGACATATAAAGGCTGAGTCCCCTCAGCATGCTGTTCAAATAGACAGGGCCCACGAAGGTTATCCACGTTTGACTGGATTATATTCAGTTGATTATCAATGTATTGCCTAGGAATCTGAATGTACTGAACCCTTTTTCCATTCATTCTCTCTAAGCGGGGCGATCGAATAAAGTCGTACCTTGGTTAAGAACCAATACACTGTTGACATGATGAAAATGGTAGGGAATTTCTCCAGCAGAAAGGCCGTTGAGGACGGCCCAGCGCCCAAGAAGAGCATCACTGTAGATAAGTATATGACCAAGAAACTGGTGACTTTCAAGCCTGACCAATCCATCAGGGAAGTCATGGATCTGCTGGTAAAGCACAATATTTCCGGAGGTCCAGTGGTCAATGAGCAAGGTGATCTGATCGGAATGATCTCCGAAGGGGATTGTCTGAATCAAGTGGTCAAGAGCAAGTACTATAATCTTCCGCAGGATAAAGACAGTGTCAGTCTTCACATGAGAACTGAGGTGATCACCATCCATCCTGAAGCAGACATCTTCGAAGCGGCTCAGCAGTTCTTGACACGTAAAATCAGACGTTTTCCAGTCGTCAAGGACGGTAAGCTCCTTGGTCAGATCTCTCAGAAGGACGTTATGAAAGCGGCCATGAAATTGAGTCGTACGACTTGGTGATTCCTATCGACAGGATCCTTAGAGCAGATTCAACCCTGGGTCATTGCAGGAGCGAACAATGGACTCCTTCAAAGTAACCGCCCTTTTCTTTTTAGTGAAGGTCATGTAACCTTTTGGTCGATGGTGCGACTATCCTCTCGAAGACCCATTGAAAACATCGTGTCAACCGACCAACATACCGCCTTCATGAGCGCCTATAAGGACTGCCATGAACCTTTTATGAGGTACTGCTCGGCTTTGGCTTATTCGAAGATGGACGCAGAAGATTTAGTACAAGATGTTCTGCTGAGTGCCTATCAGAATTTCGATCGAATAGAGAAGAAGTCAGAACTCTTGCACTACCTCGTCCGTTCGGCTCGCAATAGGGCGGTTAGCGAATGGAGGAAGCGGAAAAAGGAAGTGAACCTTACGGACGCATTCACTCAACGTCTGAGTTCCAAAGGAGCGTCCTCAGAGATGCTCATCGATATCAAACTACTTTACTCGGCCCTTGATACACTGCCATCTGCCCAAAGGGATGCCATCATCCTTTTTGAGATCACCGGATTCAGCATGAAGGAGATCGCGGATATCCAGATGAGTACTGAAGGGGCTGTGAAGACTTTGGTCAGTAGAGGTCGCGCTAAGCTGAAACATATCATGGGGGAAAGGGATTCTCATAACTCGGCTGCTTATGTTCTCAACGCCCTGAAATCGATTGCGCTATGAATACGAAGAAAGAACTAGACCCGCGCTTCCAAGTGCTCAGGGACTCCCCCACAGAGTTCAGCCTCCAAGAGATAGACCGTATGGTCGTAGGTTTCCCTGCGCTCCCCAGCTCTTTCGATTGGTCAACGATCATCAATTTAAAATCTATAATTATGTCAAGTATCTGTGCCCTTTTCCTTGCAGGAGCAGTAAGCCTCCATTCTGGATCCGATTCTCCAAGTACTATTCAAGTGAAGTCATATCAGGAGGAACCAACCGTTCAAATCCAATCTCAAAATGAGCCTGAGGAACTTGAATCTTTGGCAGAATCTCCTTCCCAAGTGAAATCAGCAAGCAGTTCGAGGCTTCCTGATCCGATACCAGCCATATTGCCTTTGAACCCCTCCTTACCCAATGTGCATGCCGAGCAAGGTCTCATCGCTCCATATCCTGTTTCATCGATGACTTCCAACATCGATAGAGACTACGACCTAAAGGATTTCCATTCTGTCTCTCTTTCGACCTCAGTGGATATCATCATCAAACAAGGGGGTGAGTTCCATGTGAGCGCCTCGGGAGACCCCAAACTTATCGAAGAGCTTGAATTAGAGGTGAGAGGAGGAAATCTAGAAGTGGGTGAGAAAAACGGTAAAAGGGATTGGAATTCCAATTACAAAGCCACAACTGTCTACATAACGATGCCCTTTTTGGATGATCTGAGTGTGGCTGGAAGCGGAACTATCACCTTTGAAGGATTCTCCACTGCCGATGTTATGCATTTGAGCCTTGCCGGAAGCGGAGACATCCTAGGAAAGTCCCCGATCAATATCACTAAGAATTTGAAAGTAAGCGTTGCAGGATCCGGTAACATCAGCGTATCGGGCAGCACTCAAATGATAGATGCGAGTATAGCTGGCTCCGGTGACTTCGATGGCAAGGAACTTCACGCTAGCAAGGCTAAGGTTAGCATTGCTGGCTCCGGTGATGTTTTCATTCACTGTAATGACGAGCTTGATGTGAGCATAGCTGGAAGCGGAGACGTGAATTATTCTGGAGATGCCCATGTCACGAAATCCATTGTAGGCTCTGGTGAAGCGAATCACCATTAAAGAATCTCATTCGCATGAAAGGAGGGTGTTGTAAAAAGCATCCTCTTTTTTTTGTCCTGGGCATCCTAAAGGATACATCCGTGGTCTTGCTGATGGGTGAACTCAGTCCAATAAAAAGGCATTTTATAACCTTACAAAGGCCCGAAAAATGCGACCTTTGCGCCAAGAATTCGGTTCATGAAAAAGACACAGGTCATAGGAGTCATATTTATCGCGGTTTGTCTGGGTGTCCTGGTCAATGTGCTGAGTGATCCTGGTAAGATGGCTGGGTTCGAACAAGCCTTCGCTGACCCCGATCACACCTATCGCGTCTCAGGATTCTTGGATAAGGAGCAAGAGGTCATCTACGATCCGATCACCAATGCCAGTATGACCACCTTCCACATGAAGGATCAGGATGGCCTGAGTAGAAAGATCATTTTGGACAAGAGTAAACCTCAAGGTTTCGAAATGAGTGAGAGTTTGGTCATCATTGGCCGCGCGGATGGCGAGATCTTCAGAGCCGAAGAATTACTCATGAAATGCCCTTCCAAATACAACGAGGAGAATCACATGATACAAGAGGCCGGCACAGGCGGCATCTGAGCGAGTGGAGTATATAGGCGAACATCAATGGGCAGGAATATTGGGCCATGCGCTGGTCCTCATCAGTATGCTGGCAGCACTGCTAGCTTCTTTCTCTTTCTTCAGAAGCGAGCAAGAAAGTGACCAAGGGTGGTTCAGCCTTGGGAAATTCTCTTTCAGGTTGCATAGTCTGTCCTTGGTAGTTTCTATTGCTGTCCTTTTTGTGATGCTCTACAATGCCTGGTATGAATACGATTACGTATGGAAGCACAGGAACAATGCCATGCCTCTGCGTTACATCCTCTCTTGCTTCTGGGAAGGCCATGAAGGGAGTTTCATGCTATGGTCCTTCTGGCATATGGTCTTGGGGAATCTTCTCCTGAGGACTCGTTCTAACTGGAAAGCCCCAGTACTGGCCTTCATATCCATTGCCCAGGTCTTCTTAGGAACCATGCTATTGGGAATCTATATCGGAGACCTACGCATTGGAAGTTCTCCTTTCCTTCTGTTAAGGGAACTTCCTGATAACTATGGCCTCCCTTGGACCACTTTCCCTGATTATCTCAGTCGATTCCCTCAGTTCATGGACGGGAGAGGCTTGAACCCCTTGCTGCAAAACTACTGGATGACCATCCATCCTCCAACAGTCTTCTTCGGGTTTGCCAGCACCATCATTCCAGCTGCCTTTGCAGTGGCGGGATTATGGAGAAGGCAATATCATGAATGGATCCGTCCAGCTCTGCCTTGGACCTACTTGGGTATTCTGGTCCTAGGTGTCGGTATCCTCATGGGAGGAGCTTGGGCTTATGAAGCCCTGAGTTTCGGAGGGTTCTGGGCTTGGGACCCAGTGGAGAATTCCTCCTTGGTACCCTGGTTGATCATTGTGGCAGCAGGACACGTGATGCTTGTGAATCGGAATAAGGCCAGATCGACCTATTCAGCACTGTTGTTGGCCATCGCCTCCTTCGTCTTCGTCATCTATTCCAACTTCCTTACGAACAGTGGGGTACTTGGGGAAACTAGCGTGCATGCCTTCACCGACAATGGATTGAGTGGGCAGCTAGCGACCTATATGGGCTTCTTCATCGCCTTGCCACTGGGGATGCTCATGGTAGATGTCAAGGTCCGCAGAGCCTATTGGATTGCGACTGCCCTCACTTTCACCTTAGCCCTTCTCTCAGGCCAACGGATGATCGCCCTGCACATCTGGTTATTGGCCACGGTCATTCTGACTGTATATTCTTATAACCGGTTCTATCCAAGGGAGGCCGAAGAAGAGAAGTTATGGAGTCGCGAGTTCTGGATGTTCATAGGAAGCCTGGTGCTGGTCATGAGTGCGCTTCAGATCACCATCATGACTTCCAAACCTGTCATCAACATCCTCTCCACTCCCTTTAGAGGCATGATCGGCAGCTTGGCCGAAACCTTTGACATGGAAGGCTTGCGGACATTGGCCAGCGGACAGATGACAGACAAGAGCCAGAAGGACCTCATCACCATGTACAACAAATGGCAGACACCTTTCGCCTTGGTCGTTCTTCTTGTCATGTCTTTCACGCAATTCTTGAAATGGAAGGATACCCCGATGAGAGCCTGGATGAAGAGTTTAAGCCTCTCTTTCGCAGTGGCTCTTTTCCTCACAATACTGACCTGCGCCTATTTCCAATTGGGCTCCAAGGCTGAACAAATTCCAATGATGCTCCTTTTCTTCTCATGTTGGTGGGCCGTCACAGCCAATCTGGATTACCTCATCCGCATCACCAAAGGAAACGTCAAGGTCTCCGGATCTTCAATCGCCCATGTTGGATTCGGACTAGTCCTTTTAGGAGCAGCAGTGAGTACATCTCAGAGCACCAAGGTCTCGCAGAACAGTTCAATGACGGACATCACCAAGTTGAACAAGGACTTTAGCAATAGGGAGGACATCTTATTGTTCAAGAAGGACACCTTGATCATGGGAACGCATTTCGTCTCATTCCAGGAAAAGAGAAAGGACGACATCAACGTCTATTTCAAGATGGATTACTTCGGCTTGGAGCCGAGAGAGTACAAGGTAGGAGAGCTCATCTATGGCCTTGGTGGCATCCATGAGTGCGTGGAAGATCATATCGCCAGTGAGGACATGCTTTCCGACTTGGACCACTACTGGAAACCCGTCTCAGCTCCAACAGAAACCATAGTGGCTCGCGCTGAACTTTGGAACCCATACAAGGCTGGAGAAAAGGAGTTCACTCTGGAACCACGCATACAAATCAATCCCAAATTCGGTAACGTTCCTGAGCCTGACACCAAGCACTATTGGAATCAGGACATCTATACGCATGTGCGCTACGGTCAATTGGACGATGGAAGTGAGGTGGCCGATGAAGAGGGCTACCTCCCCTTCAAGGACCATAAGATGTCCATTGGAGATACGCTGAGGAGTGGGGCAAGATTGGCCATTCTGGATTCACTGACCTCAGTGAAAGACCCTATCTCATCGGGCTTGAAGGAGAATGATCTGGCTGTTCTTGCATGGCTCAGGGTGATGAGTCCTGGGGATAGTACACGCTCTGTAACTCCCATGTTCATCCTTCGCGAATCCTCTTACATTGATAGCAAGATGTTTGAATCCAAAGACCAGGGTGTGCGATTCGATTTCACAGAGATACGTCCTGAAGAAGGTCAGATTACTATCAGAGTGGCTGAGAAAGAAGATAACCTTAGGGACTTCATCGTTCTTCAGGCCATCGTATTCCCCTGGATCAACATCCTGTGGGTGGGCATCATCGTAATGGCCATAGGGACCCTCATAGCAGTGGTCCAACGGTTCAAGAAGAACAAAGCACTTTCTGTCTGATTCCTCTTAGGATTCCCAGACGAGTTCCGAGTATGTCGGGGCATGATCGATGAGTCCTGTCTCCATCAATGAATAGATGACGTTGGAGACCATCTTGGGGTTGATTTTCGGATGATCGGCCCACACAGTGGAATACATCCATCGCTCCACATCTT
>JAQCAN010000056.1 GCA_027621335.1 Bacteroidota bacterium | reverse complement strand
TTCTTTGCAGCAGCCTTTTTAGGTGCAGCCTTCTTTGCAGCTGCTGCCTTCTTAGGAGCAGCTTTCTTCGCAGCTGTTGCTTTCTTAGGTGCAGCTTTCTTAGGAGCTGCTTTTTTCACTGTTGCTTTAGTAGCCATGTGTTTTTGTTTTTAGTTTAACTCACGTAGGAGGCAGAGTGTATTTGTTTTTTGCGTTTCCGCATCAACTGCCAGACACTCACCATCCTTAGTAAACTGGCATAATCAAAGCTACCTTGAACGAGACTTGTTGCGAAATGGTTATGTTGCAATCATCAACAAGTTTTTGAACAAAAGAATGAGCGTATAAAAGTTCATCGCGTGAGGTTCGAAGACTTGAATTCTTGACTGGGGAATGAGTGGGACTGAGATTATTTCCCGATACAAAATCTCGAGAATATATTACCCAATAAATCGTCAGTCGTCACTTCACCGGTTATCTCTCCTAATGCGAATAGCGCGCGTTTCAGCTCGATGGACAATAGATCGGTAGAAAGATTTTCATCTAATCCTAGCCTGACCATTCCTAAAGATTGTGATACCTGTTGCAGCAATTCATAGTGGCGTAGATTGGTAACGATATGATTGCCTCTTTGCTCCAATTGGATGGTAGCAATAGCAGAAATATTTTTTAAAAGTCGATCGACTCCGGTACCTTCTTTTGCGGAGATGAGAAGGTGAGTTTCTGGAATTCTAGTTTCAGAATGTAGATCACATTTATTCGCCACGATCAATACTTCTCTTTCTTCTTTTCTTACGATCTCGAAGGTCTCCAATTTTGATTCTATGCTTTCCGGATCTTCACTCCATGGATCATATAGGAAGATGATGACTCTTGCAAGAGCGGCTTTCTGCAAGGCCAAGGTGATGCCTTTTCTCTCTATCTCATCTTCTGTCGATCGCAGACCCGCAGTGTCGATGAACCGAATGGACTGTCCATCTATGGTTATGCGGTCCTCTATCACATCTCGTGTAGTTCCAGCGATCTCCGAAACGATCGCACGTTCTTCCTTGAGGATATAGTTCAACAAAGTCGACTTGCCACTATTCGGAGGGCCGATAATTGCGACTGGAATTCCTGTCTTTATCGTGTTCCCCCATTTAAAAGAAACGATGAGAGCATTCACTCTGTATAGGATGTCTTGGATGAGCCGCTTGAATTCTCCACGATCGGCAAATTCCACATCCTCTTCTGAAAAGTCCAATTCCAATTCCATGAGCGAAGCGAAATCCATCAACTTCTGACGGAGTGAAGAAAGTTCCTTCGAAAATCCCCCCTTGAGTTGAGTGATGGCCAAGCGATGTTCAGCGGCTGTTTCACTGGCAATTAGATCTGCAACAGCTTCAGCTTGACTAAGGTCCATTTTTCGATTCAGGAACGCTCGCTTTGTGAATTCGCCATGCTCCGCAACGCGACACCCTTTCTCTAAAAGAAGCCTGAGGATTTCCTGTTGCACATAGATGGAACCGTGGCAACTGATCTCCATGACATCTTCCCCAGTGAAGCTATGAGGTCCTTTGAATTTACTGACCAGGACTTCATCGATCAGTTTATCTTCAGAGATGATATTTCCAAAGGCCAAGGTCATGGGGCTTTGTGAGAATACATCACCGCTGAATATGGCATCCACTGCGAGGAATGCGTCTGTTCCTGAGACTCGAATGACCGCTATCCCACCGATTCCTGGCGCAGTGCTGATGGCACATATAGTGTCCTTTGGATTCTTCATGAAGGGGTGAAATTAAGATTAGAAGGATAAGGACACTTCTGACTCTTTCAAAGAATGCAAGCAGTGCATAGAACACATGTCTCCCAAGTGCGGGAGGGTCGCACTATGTGTACTGCTCTAATCGAGCCATCCCATCTAAAACAGACCATTTTATCTCTCTAGAAGCAGTGACTGACATACCGCTTCAGTGGGACTTCGCAACTGCCACTTAAGAGGTATGGTTAAAACTCCTTTTCGCTCTAATCATCAAAATGATGTAGGCGTAAATCTATCATCTAGTGCTGGGGCATTTCAATTTGACACCGTAACGAGCAAGGTATATCTTACCTTTGCAGCGCAAAAATCAATTCAATATGTCGGTTCTCGTCAATAAAGATTCCAAAGTCATCTTTCAAGGTTTCACAGGGAGTGAAGGTACGTTCCATGCCGGACAGATGATCGAATATGGCACTCAAGTGGTTGGGGGCGTGACCCCTGGAAAAGGTGGTCAGACCCACCTTGACAGACCAGTGTTCAATACTGTTTCCGAGGCAGTCGATAAAACAGGGGCCGATGTGTCCATCATCTTCGTTCCGCCAGCCTTTGCAGCAGATGCCATCATGGAGGCTGCAGACGCTGGAATAAAAGTCATCGTGGCCATAACAGAAGGAATCCCCGTGCAGGACATGGTCAAGGCGAAAGCTTATATAGACCAAAGGGATTGTACGCTTATCGGTCCTAACTGTCCAGGAGTCATCACAGCAGACGAAGCCAAGGTTGGTATCATGCCTGGTTTCATCTTCAAGAAGGGGAATGTGGGTGTGGTCTCCAAGTCAGGGACCTTGACCTATGAGGCAGCCGATCAGATTGTGAAGGCCGGTATGGGATTGACCACGGCCATAGGTATTGGTGGTGATCCTATCATCGGTACGACCACCTTGGAAGCCATCAAACTCTTCATGAATGATCCGGAGACCGAAGGTATCGTGATGATCGGTGAGATCGGGGGAGACTTGGAGGTGAAGGCCGCGAGATGGATCAAAGAGAATGGCACCAAGCCCGTTGTCGGTTTCATAGCTGGCGAGACCGCTCCTAAAGGTAGGACAATGGGTCATGCTGGAGCCATAGTATCTGGAGACGATGAGAGCGCTCAGGCTAAGAAGCGTATCATGAGGGAATGTGGAATCCATGTGGTGGATTCTCCAGCGCATATTGGATCTAAAATGGCAGAAGTCCTAGGTGTGACGGCTTGAGAGACTTGAAGGATATAAAGAAAAAGCCCCTTGATCTTCAAGGGGCTTTTTCTTTGCTTAATTCCTTATGGTGTAGAACAGGCCGATATTGAAGTTGGCAAAGGCTTGATGGGTCGATTGGTAGTCAAAGTTCCTCTCGAACGTCTGATCATCGATGTCCTCACCTTGAGCTAGAAAAGTATACGATGAAACTCCATTATCTCTGGAAGGATGATCTGGAAAGACATTCGGCAAATTGTTATTCGAAGCAATATTGTCATACTGACTCTCCGTCAGCTCCTGAGTCAAATCGGTTAATCCATATCCGAATTTCACTCCCATACCTAGTTTGAAGTTCTCATTGAGAGTGACGAACGTACCTAACCCGAATACAGCAAAAATGGTATTGTCTGCTATGTACTGATCGACAGCCTCGTAGTTCTCTTCCATCTCTCCTCCGAGATCGATCGTCTCTTCGATTATCTCGTGCCTCAATGAGAGTTGAGGCCCTACTTCTAGATAAAGGCCACCTTCTGCTACATACTTATAGAGCAAAGAGATGTCTGTGTATTTCATCAACACTTGATTCACATATCGCTCGTTGGTTATTTCCCCTTGGGTTTGCTATTTGATGCTGCTGAGACCCAAGTATAAGGCCACACCACATTGGTCAGTCAACATATGTAAACCTTCTATGCCAAAGGATGCGGCATAAGAAGCCTTATAATCCAACTTTTCGCCTGAATCGGAGATGTGCTGATTGAGCATCCAAGTGTTATTGCCTGCTCCTTTGAGCCCGACAAAGGATTGCGACACAGCATTGAGGCTAACAAATAAGAGGAAGAAGGAAAGAATCATGTTCATCACGTTTTGGGTTAGAAATCTATCTTTGCGGAAAGTACTCAAGAAAGCATATATGGGACAGTTATCAGGCAAGACCGCTATCATTACCGGGGCGTCAAGAGGTATCGGAAAGGCTATAGCCGAGTGTTTTGTCAAAGAAGGAGCCAAGGTCGCATTCACGTATGTCTCCTCTGAAGAAAAGGCCAAAGCCCTTGAAGCCGAATTGGGCAAGGATGGTGGGGTCATCAAAGGCTTCAAATCTGATGCAGCTGATTATGAGCAGAGCCTTGCGCTCATCGATCAAGTGTTGGAAGCATTTGGCAGTATCGATGTTGTGGTGAACAATGCTGGCATCACAAGGGATAATCTGCTTATGAGGATGAGTGAGAATGATTGGGATGAGGTCATAATGACCAACCTTAAAAGTGTTTTCAACATGACCAAGGCGGTTCAAAGGACCATGCTGAAACAACGGAGTGGTTCCATCATCAATATGAGTTCTGTGGTCGGGGTGAAGGGAAATGCGGGTCAAGCGAATTATGCTGCATCCAAAGCCGGAATCATTGGTTTCAGTAAATCCATCGCTCTAGAACTTGGGAGTAGGAATATCCGATGCAATACTGTAGCCCCTGGCTTCATTGAAACCGAGATGACAGGGAAATTGGACGAGAAAGTGGTTCAAGAATGGAGGAATTCCATTCCCTTGAAGCGTGGAGGAACACCTGAGGATGTGGCCCAGCTCTGCCTTTTTCTAGCATCAGACAATAGCAGCTATATCACTGGGCAGGTCATCAGCGTTGATGGGGGTATGCTCACCTGATCCGTTGGACATCCTTTTCGAATATAATCCCATTTGGACACTGCTGTGTCTGTTTCTCGGACTGGCTTACGCGGCCATTCTCTATTACCGTCAGAAGAGGCTACCAGACCTTTCGAAGGGAATGCACATCTTTCTAGCAGGACTTAGGACCTTATCTGTCGCTGTCATTGCTTTCCTTTTACTTGGCCCATTTTTCAGATACTTCGAACGGCAGACACAGAAACCTATCATTGTCATTGCCCAGGATAACAGTTCCTCTATCCTGATCTCCAAGGACTCCTCCTTCTATAAAAATGGGTTCCAAGAGGAATTGAAGGCCTTGACCAAGGCATTGTCTGAGGAGTATACTGTGGAGACCTACCTTTTGGATAAAGACCTAGAGGCAACCTCGGAGGCACCTGATTTCAAAGGCAAACAAACCGATCTTTCCTTTGGCTTTAAAACCCTTTATGAACGGAACATCAACCGAAATATAGGAGCCATCATCTTGGCCAGTGATGGCATTTACAATAGGGGATCATCACCGGTTTACTTGGCTGAAGGCCGTGGAATACCTGTGTTCACTATTGCCGAGGGAGACACCACTCAGAAGAAGGACCTGGTGTTGGAGGATGTGGCCCATAATCGATTGGCTTACTTGGGGAATGACTTTCCGCTAGAGATCAGCCTAAGAGCTTTTGCCTTGAAAGGTGAACGGACCAAAGTGAGTGTGAGGACAGGCGGAGAGACCGTTTTCAGCAGGACCATTGATATATCTGAATCGGATTACCTCACCTCTTACCCTCTCGTTCTGAAAGCCTCTCAAGTGGGGCGGCAGTATATCGATGTGAGTCTGGATCCTCTTCCTGGCGAATTCACCCAGAGTAATAACAACATGAGAATCTTCGTGGATGTGTTGGATTCACGTCAAAAGGTCCTTTTGCTCTACGGTGCCCCACATCCCGATATCGCAGCGTTGCGGCAAGCGATCTCGACCAATGAGAATTATGAGGTGGAAACGCGTGCTGTTCAGTCCTTCAATCTGGACATAGCGGACTACGACCTGGTCATTGCTCATGGCATACCAGGCAAGAACGGCTCCATGAATGATATCCTCACTAAATCAAGAGCGGCCAAGATTCCTGTATTGCTGATCTATAGCCTACAGTCAGATGCTCAGGCTATGAGCAAGGAGGACTTGGGCATCGGATTCACCATCCGTTCAGCAAATAGTCTTACGGATGCCATTCCTTCGCTGGCCAAAGGATTTACACTCTTCCAATGGTCGGATGATGTAAAACAATGGATGAAAGACCTTCCTCCTTTGCAAACTCCCTTCGGTCAGGCACAACTTCAGAGTGGCGCTCAAGCTGCTCTCCATCAGAAGATCGGAGTGGTGGAGACCGACCAACCAATGTGGGCCTTTAGGAATGTGAATGGTTTCAAGAGCAGTGTGATTCTTGGAGAAGGATTATGGAGATGGAGGATGGCCGATTTCCTCTCGAATCAGAATCATGCCCGTTTCGATGAGTTGATTTCCAAGGCCATGCAATACTTAGCTGCTAAAGAGGATAAGCGTTTCTTCATTGTCTACGCTGAGACCAGTTTCGATGAGGATGAAGACATCGTTTTGGATGCAGAACTCTATGATGCAGGCTATAACCTCTACAATGATCCTGATGTTCTCCTAGAGTTAGATGACAATAGGGGTAACCGCTATGACTTCGTATTCAACCGTTCAGGAAATGCCTATCGACTCAATGCGGGCCGTCTTCCTGCAGGGACTTATTCCTATAAGGCCGCTACCGAATACGGAGATAATTCCTTCCAAACCACTGGGAGTTTCGATGTGAAGGAGGTGCGCGTAGAGGAACGAAGGACCAAGGCTGATCACCAGCTTCTATATAAACTTTCTGAAAGCACGGGGGGTAAGATGTTCCTAGCCTCTGATCTAAGCGGACTGGAAAACGAGATTCGTAGCGCTAAGGACATGGTTCCAATCATCTATTCTTCCGAAAGAGTAGAGGAGTTGATCGAGTCAAAGTGGCTTTTCTTCTTCTTGATTCTCATCTTGGGCATCGAATGGTTCATCAGAAAATATAAAGGTGCCTATTGACGGTTGGTCAGCGGAAATTGCCTATCACTGATGTCCTTTCCAAGAGGAATCTTCTATTGAAAAGACAAGGACATTGGGGACGTTCAACTAAACGGCTCTCTTAGCATAAAAAAAGGCCACCCTTTGGGTGGCCTTTTAGATATCAAATCGTAAGGATCAACGTCTTGCCTCTGCTTTCTTCACAACGATGTTGCGACCCTTGACGCTGGAGCCATCCAGCTCTTCAATCGCCCTTTGAGCCTCATCATCATTAGGCATTTCTACGAAACCGAATCCCTTGGAGCGACCAGTTTCACGGTCATTGATGACTTTTGCTGAATCCACAGTCCCATAAGCTGTGAATAGATCTTCGAGTTCGTGACTCTTAACGCCATAGTCTAGCTTGGCAACGAAAATATTCATGTACTAAAGTATAATTAAAAGGGGTCTTTCGAGTGTATTCTCTTCATTCCCCAGGGTTAAATGTGCATTCTCTTCTCCTGAACTTTCAGGAATCCAAATGAATACATGTGCAAATATAGTCGCAAAACAGTTCAGCGCTCTTATTGAAGGTTCAAAGGGAAGCTTACATCTTTGTGAAATGAGTTATGAAAAGACCACTGAAGCCGAGTCATTGCATCAGAATCTTGATGAAATGAGCACCTTGGAGCTCATCTCGGGCATCAATGAAGAGGATGGAAAGGTGGCTAAGGCTGTATCCCAGATCATCCCACGTATTTCCAATCTTGTCGATGAACTCTATGCCAGGATGTCCATTGGAGGACGCCTATTCTATGTGGGTGCAGGTACGAGCGGTAGGCTGGGAATTGTGGATGCGTCTGAATGTCCTCCTACCTTCGGTGTTCCTCATGGCATGGTGGTGGGTATCATTGCTGGTGGAGATGCGGCCATCAGAAAGGCCGTTGAATTCGCTGAGGATGATTTGGAACAATGCTGGAGGGATCTGAAAGAGTATGAGATAGCTAATTCAGATACCGTGATTGGGATAGCTGCTTCCGGAACTACACCATATGTCATAGGAGGTCTCAGGGAGTGCAGGCAACAGGGTATTTTGACCGCCTGTGTCACTTGTAACGCGGGTTCACCTGTTACTCAGGAGGCAGATCATCCTTTAGAGGTGGTCGTTGGCCCTGAGTTTGTCACAGGAAGCACTCGGATGAAGTCAGGTACGGCCCAAAAGATGGTGCTCAATATGATCAGCACTGCAGTCATGGTGAAGTTGGGAAGGGTGAAAGGAAATCGCATGGTGGATATGCAGCTCAGCAACAATAAACTAGTGGATCGTGGGACCAAGATGGTCATGGATCAATTGCAGCTTTCCTATGAGGCGGCCAATGCCCTCCTCAAGAAGTATGGAAGTGTGCGCAAGGCCATTCAATCCACCCAATGAAAAGAATCCCAGTATAAGTGACGAAGCACTTACTTTCGGACTCGATTTGAATAAGGAAATCAGAGATAGAATCAGATTATGGAGCGCCTATTCAGCCGCCTTCTTTATTCCATTGCACCCTAAACTGGTCTCACTGCCTCTTATTCTCCTTATCGTCCTTTCTTTGACTGAGCTTAGAAAGTCGCTCTGGGATGAATTCAAGGGTCGGCCAATGTGGTTCAAGCTATCTATGGTGGCTCTTCCCATCTATTTCTTTCTGCATCTCCTCGGAATGCTCTGGACCGACAATCTCGCTGAAGGATGGTTGGATGTCTCCCGAAAGATGAACCTGCTCTTCCTTCCATTGGCATTGTTCGCAGTTCCATGGAAGAGAATTGGATTGGTAAGGATATTCAAGGCCTATCTCATTGGCGTAGGAGTGTCCATGTTGGTCAATTATGCTAGGATGATCTCAATGTATTGGGAGACTGGGGATTCATCCCTCCTGATAGGTCGCAATGCTGCTGGGTCTATCCACTTGGGCTATTATGCGATTTATCTTGTTTTCGCCATCGCCATCGCTGCCGTCATACTTAAGTCCAAGAATCGACTTAAGGGGAAGTGGTTCACATGGCTTCTGGTTACAATCATCGCGGCTGCCACAGTCCTGTTGGTATTCAGTGGGTCCAAGATGGGATTATTCGCATTGATAGGAGTGTTGATCATGCTCTTCTTGTTCACCTTCAATCCCCAAAAATGGAAGAGTGCGATTTTGGTGAGCTCATTGACGGTCATCGCCTTAGGTGTCCTGGTCTTATCCAATGATTACATGCGCACAAGACTGGCCGAAATGGTCATTCAACTCTCAAGTGAGGAGATAGATAGCAACAGCTATGAAAGTTCCATGGTCAGGAGGAT
Source organism: Bacteroidota bacterium (assembly GCA_027621335.1). Classification (GTDB taxonomy): domain Bacteria; phylum Bacteroidota; class Bacteroidia; order Flavobacteriales_D; family JABDKJ01; genus JABDLZ01. Next base: position 2,389 of record JAQCAN010000056.1, on the reverse strand, counting down.
GACCTGGGATGGAACATTGAAGGTCTGGCTGAAACACCCGGTAATCGGCACTGGGACTGGAGATATCCAAGATGCACTGATGGAGACATATGAAGAAAATGGCTACACTGCGCCCTATCTTAAGAATATGGATCCCCATAGCCAGTATCTCCAGTCTGCAGCGGCATTAGGTGTCTTTGCTTTATTGAGCCTTCTCATTGCATTTCTATTGCCCTTATTCAAGGCGCTGGAAAGGAGGGATCTTCTGATGGGCTCAGTCGCATTCATCCTCCTGCTGTCCAATTTGAGCGAAGGACTTTTAGAGCGACAAGCAGGCATACAATTCCTCTCCTTCTTTCTTCCATTGGTTGTGATATTGGCCTCTATGGATGAAAAACAGGAAGAGGTTCAAAGGGCTTTATAACTTTACATCCGAAGTAAATTCTATCAAGCAATGGGAAGAGCGTTCGAATATCGGAGAGCAGCTAAAGAGAAAAGGTGGGATAAGATGTCCCGTGTATTCCCTAAACTGGCCAAGGCCATACAAATTGCGGCTAAAGAAGGAGGTCCAGAGCCTGAGACCAATGGAGCCCTGAGAACTGCTATCCAGAATGCCAAGGCTCAGAATATGCCGAAGGCGAATGTCGATGCGGCAATCCAACGCGCTGTTGGTAAGGATGCTGAGGTATTCCATGAGATGAACTATGAGGGGAAAGGACCACACGGTGTGCTCGTCTTCGTGGAATGCGCTACCGACAATTCCACCCGCACGGTGGCCAATGTGAAATCCTATTTCAATAAGGTGGACGGTGCTTTGGTCCCTAATGGTTCGTTGGAGTACATGTTCGATAGAAAGGCAGTTTTCGAGTTGAAAAGTGAGGCCGTTGTTAATCAGGAAGAGCTAGAACTAGAGCTTATAGATGCTGGCTTGAATGAAATGGATGAGCATGATGACCATATATACCTCTATGCGGACTATACAAACTTCGGATCCATGGCCAATGCGTTGGAAGGATTGGGAATTGAAGTACAGAAGGCCAGTCTAGAGAGGATTCCTACCTCTCCCGTGGAGTTCAGCGAAGAGCAGATGCTGGAAATCGAAAAGCTTATAGACAAGCTGGAAGAGGATGACGATGTTCAAGCAGTCTATACCAATATTGCTTGAGGGTACATACTGACATCGAACGGCTCAGTGGCATTGAGCGACCCATACTCACCATTGGTACATTTGATGGCGTGCATCACGGACATCGTATCATCTTGCAGAGGATCATGGAGATTGCCAAGAAGGAGGGAGGACAATCCGTATTGCTCACTTTTCATCCTCATCCCAGAAGCGTGGTCAATGAATCCAACTCCCTTTCACTCCTGAACACCTTGGAGGAAAAGCTCGAACTTTTAGAGGAAGTGGGCCTAGACCATGTAATCGTCATGCCCTTTACCAAGTCCTTCTCCAGGATGAGTGCGTTGGAATATGTCAGGGATCTTCTAGTCAACACCATCAAGGTCCATTGTCTAGTAGTAGGGTATGACCATCACTTCGGGCGAAATAGAGAGGGCGATATCAAGGTACTCAAGGAGTATGCGGAGCTTTTTGATTTCCGCTTGGAGGAAATCCCAGCCCAGACCATAGACGAGGTCAAGATCAGTTCGACTAAGATCAGGACAGCGTTGCGACAAGGTGATGTGGAGAAGGCCAGCGAGTACTTGGGTTATGCCTATTACTTCTCTGGAACAGTGGTCCATGGGGATGCTTTGGGAAGGACCTTAGGATTTCCAACGGCCAACATCCTTCCAGACGATGAGGAAAAACTAATTCCCGGACAGGCAGTATATGCGGTTCAAGTGGAAGGACCTGATTGGAGATCAGCAGGAATGACCAACATAGGACTGAGACCCACCATTGGCGGTTTGAATGAATCCCCTAGAATCGAAGTGAACATGTTTGACAGGAATGAGGACCTTTATGGTAAGGTATTAAAGGTGCATTTCATCCAAAAATTAAGAGAGGAGATGAAATTCCCTTCGACTAAGGAATTGACAGAGCAACTGGGTAAGGACCGCGATGAGGCCAAGGCTATACTTGGCCACTCCATAAATTAATCTCCGCTTAATTGAGCCTGATGCGGCAGAAGACCGGGAGATGATCGGAAGGAAATTTGTTCTGGAAGGCCACATTCACCACTTCGTGGGAATTAGCTGGAATGTCATTGCTAAGTAACACATAATCCTTTCGGACGCCTTTGTTTCCTATTTCCCACCCCATATAGGTTTCTTCTATGTCCGAGATGCTGACCAATGAGCTTTTCTGGCTATCCTTTGCCCAAGCTGTGAAGCCATCAATGCATTCTTGTTCATCACTGGGCACCATATCTCCTAACATCATGAAGGTGTCAGGACCAACGATAGT
>JAQCAN010000055.1 GCA_027621335.1 Bacteroidota bacterium | reverse complement strand
TTTCACTCTATACGGATGACCGAATGACCTTGTACGGATTCAGATAGGATGTTCCACCTCTGGCCTTTACCGAACGAGGGTGCATTGTGCATGAATCTCTTTTTAAGATAATTTCGCCCTCTCTGAAGCTTTATCTTCCCACTTCAGCTCAGCCCATGGCTTGGACCGGTCTCTTTGTTCTCTTCTTTCTCCTTCTCGCAGTAGATTTCTTAGTCTTTGCCCAGAAGGGTGTGCCTTCACGCTCAAAGACCCTGAAGGAGACCTCCTTCCTTGTGCTGTTCGCTCTGGGTTTCTCCTTGGTCATCTATGTGCTCTATACCAATGGATGGGTGGACAATATCAATGGTCTGAGCCCTGCTCAGGCTTCAGTGAAATATCTTTCAGGTTACCTCATCGAATTGTCCTTGAGCATGGACAACCTTTTCGTGATGGCGGTCATCTTCAGGTCCTATCGGATTCCGATCGAGCACCAGCACAGGGTGCTCTTCTGGGGCATCATGGGAGCCATCTTCTTCAGATTGATCATGATTTCCGCTGGGGTGGTCCTCATGAAGCAGATCAGTTGGATGACCTATGTCTTCGGAGCTTTCCTACTCTATACGGCCATCAAGATGCTCTTGGCCAAGGAAGAGGATCATAGCGCTCCTAGAAAAAGCGGGAAACTGGAGCAGTGGTTTCGTGTATCTGAGGATCTGAGGGGTGGGGTCTTCACATTCAAAGAGAATGGGCTCAGGTTCTTCACTCCTCTATTTCTGACCTTGGTGATGATAGAATTCACGGATCTTTTATTCGCTTTGGATTCCATCCCGGCCATCTTGGCCATCACCACTGATCCTTTCATCGTCTTCAGCTCCAATATCTTCGCCATCCTAGGCCTCAGATCCATGTATTTCTTCTTGGCCGATATGTTGGATCGTTTCGTGTACTTGAAACAGAGTGTTTTTGCCATTCTCATCTTTGTAGCGTTGAAACTCCTCGCCCATGACCTCATCCACATCCCTGAAGGCATCTCACTACTGATCATCAGTCTCTGCATGATGGTAGGCATTGTCTTCTCATTGCGAAAGTCCAGCGCTCAATAATCGGGGCATTGTTCCAGTGAGCGCAAAAAAAGCCCTTCCCGCAGAACGGAAAGGGCTTCAGAAATCGTTCGAACCGACTTGGATTATCCTCCGAAGTCGTCAAAGGCAACATTCTCCTCAGGCACACCCCAGTCGTCACACATCTTGAGGACGGCTTGGTTCATGAGCGGTGGTCCACAGAAGTAAAACTCGATTTCCTCTGGCGCATCATGCTTGGAAAGGTACTGGTCGATCACAGCTTGATGCACGAATCCAGTGAATCCATCCCCTTTGTCATCATGAATATCGGTCTTATTGACCCAGTTGTCCTCTGGAAGCGGTTCCGAGAGCACGATGTAGAACTTGAAGTTCGGGAACTTATCCGCAAGATCTCTGAAATAGTGCAGGTAGAAAAGCTCTCTTCTAGAACGTCCTCCGTACCAGTAAGAGACCTTACGTCCGGTCTTGATGGTCTTGAACAGTTCATACAAGTGGGAACGCATAGGTGCCATTCCTGCACCTCCACCAATGTACAACATCTCAGCGTCCGAATCCTTGATGAAGAATTCTCCATAAGGCCCTGAGATGGTCACCTTATCGCCAGGCTTCTGTGCAAAGATGTAAGAGGATGCAATACCAGGATTGACAGTCATCCATGCATTTTTAGCTCTGTCCCATGGCGGAGTGGCCACACGCACATTGAGCATGATGCGTCTTCCTTCTCCCGGGTAGCTGGCCATAGAGTAAGCCCTAACAACCTCCTCAGTATTCTTCATCTTGAGGTCCCAAAGCCCGAATTTGTCCCACTCCAACTTGAACTTGTCCGGTTCTCCGGGGTGATCTTGTGGATGAGCCGTGATATCCATATCCTTGTAATCTACCTCGCACTTAGGAATCTCGATCTGGATGTATCCTCCAGCCTTGTAATCCATGTCTTCAGGAATCTCAACGATGAATTCCTTGATGAAGGAGGCCACGTTATAGTTGGAGACCACAGTGGCTTCCCATTTCTTGATTCCGAATATCTCATCATGGACGTGTATGTCCATGTCCTCCTTAACCTTCACTTGACATCCAAGACGGTAGTTCTGTGCAATTTCCTTGCGCGTGAAGTGAGGCACCTCCGTAGGCAGGATGCTTCCTCCACCAGAGTTCACCTGACAAACACACTGCACACAAGTTCCACCTCCTCCACAGGCCGAAGGAAGGAAGATGCCATTTGAACTCAAGGTGCTGAGCAGCGTATCTCCGCCATTCACTTCGAGCTTCTTATCTCCATTGATGGTGATGATCACTTTTCCTGAAGGAGAAAGTTTGCTCTTGGCAAATAGAAGAAGCCCTACCAGCAAGAAGATGGAGAGCAAGAAGACTATGACCGTGGTAATAACAGTAAATCCCATGTTCGTTTATCGCTTAGCTATTTATAGTTCAATTCCCATGAAGGCCATGAAGGCCATACCCATGAGTCCAGTGAGTATAAATGTGATTCCTAATCCTTTCAATGGTGCAGGGACGTTAGAGTATTGGAGTTTTTCACGTATCGCGGCAATAGCCACGATAGCTAAAAACCATCCCACTCCTGAACCCAAACCGAATGAAGTGGCATCTCCTATGCTCGCATACTGCCGCTCCTGCATGAAAAGGGCACCTCCAAGGATGGAGCAATTCACTGCGATCAGCGGCAAGAAGATTCCCAAGGCTCCATACAATGCGGGAGAAAATCGTTCCACCACCATCTCCACCAACTGCACCATAGAGGCAATGACCGCGATGAAAAGGATGAAGCTCAAGAAGCTCAAGTCTATAGAGGCGTACTCTGCACCGAGCCAAGTCAGCGCACCTTCTTTCAAGACATAATTCTCAAGCAAATAGTTGATCGGAACGGTGATGCCTAATACAAAGATGACCGCTGCACCAAGTCCAACAGCCGTTTTGACCGTTTTAGAAACCGCTAGATAAGAACACATGCCCAAGAAGTAGGCGAAGATCATGTTCTCTACAAAGATTCCTTTTATGAAAATGTTCACTGCTTCCATGACCTCAGGATTCAATAAGATTAGTGTTCCTAGCGCGTTGTATCCAGATGATGACACCTACAGTGATCAAGGCCATCGGAGGGAGGATCATGAGGTTGTTGTTCATGTAGAATCCTCCATTAGCCATCATCCAACTGTCAGGTATGAGCTGGAATCCCCAGAACTTTCCTGACCCGAAGACCTCTCTTACGACCGCGACTGCGATGAGGATCCACGCATAGCCAAGACCATTTCCCAAGGCATCTAGTACCGATGGCCATTTTCTATTCCCCATGGCAAAGGCTTCGAAACGCCCCATGATGATACAGTTGGTGATGATCAGACCGACAAAGACCGAAAGCTTCTCGCTCACATCAGGGACATACGCCTTCAATGCCAGATCCACCAGTGTCACCAAGGTAGCCACGACAACCAATTGAACGATGATCCTTATGCGATTCGGGATAAGGTTCCTCAATGCAGAAATGATCCAGTTCCCGGCCATAAGGACCACTAATACCGATAGACTCATGAAGACCGCCTGCTTCACCTGTACCGTGATGGCCAAGGCGGAACAGATTCCCAATACCTGTATGGTTATCGGATTGTTCTCATTCAAAGGATCGGTGATGAGTTTCTTGTTCTTGGTAGAGAACAAGGGCTCCTTTGGAGCCTTTTCTATCTCAACTTTTTCTACTGCGACCTCACTCATGATGCGCGTTGGGTTTTGAAGTAATTATCATAGATCGCCAAGGTGCGATAGATCATCTCAGAGACACCCGTGCTGGTGATGGTTCCACCTGTAATGCCATCCACGGCATATTCACTATCTCCGGCTTTACCGGCCTTCACCACCGAGACGGACACATATTGGCCGTCCTCGTAAATGCTCTTACCGGTGAATTGCTTTTCGAAGAAATCCTCCTTTATCTCAGCTCCTAGACCTGGCGTTTCGGTCTTATGGTCGAAAGAGGCCCCGTAAACCGTCTTCAAATCATCCTTCATGGCGATATAGCCCCATACCGGGCCCCAAAGACCTGTTCCTACCATGGGAACGACATAATAGGTCTCTCCTTCCTTCTCGCATCGGAAGAGTGGATATTGAACGTCTTGCTCGGATACCTTTTCAAGAAGGACCGGTTTATCGTTCTTGTTGGCTTGAACAAGTTTGGAGATCTTCTGCTTGTAATCCTTCTGCACATCCACATTGAATGGGTCTTCAAGATTCGCAGGATCAACATCCGTGTTCATGGTCCTGATGACTGTTCCATCGGCATCTAGGAGAATCCTTTCCTTTACTACTGAATTGAAGATCTGGGCCGCGTTGGTCCTTTCTGACTCCACGTTGATAGAGGACAGGATGTCCATCATCTTCTTGTCCGCCTCGTTCTTCTTGATGTTAGAACTTAGACCCAAGGACACCAAGGCCAACGAAGCTCCCGTGATGATGACCATCAGAGCAGCAAAACCGAACGTGTAGGCACTTCCTTCTTTATTGATGGCCATGACTTAAGCAGTTTTTAGTTTGAGTCTCTTTTCTCTCCTCTTCACATTGGCCGCCACGACATAGTGGTCGATCATAGGAGCCATGACGTTCATAAAGAGGATCGAAAGCATGATTCCTTCAGGATAGGCCGGATTGAATACCCTGATCATTATGCCCAGGAATCCACAGAGAAAGCCATAGATGAGCTTGCCGGTATTGGTCTGTGCGGCTGTTACCGGGTCGGTGGCCATGAAGACCATACCGAACATGAATCCTCCGACCATGAGCTGATGAAGTGGGGGCAATTCCATGAAAGCATTCGCACCCCAAAGGTTGAATAACATAGCCATGGTCAATCCTCCAACGAACATAGACGACATGATTCTCCATGACCCGATGCCTGTCCATATGAGGAAAGCGGCTCCTATCAGGATAGCCACTGCAGAGGTCTCACCGATGGACCCTGGAATGAATCCCATCGCTGAGTTGTACATCGAATACATACCTCCATCTGAGAATTGTGAAACTATGTTCGTTACCTCAGGGACATCCTTGGCCTTTCCTACGGTCATTGCCAGATCACCAAGAGCAGTAGCTCCTGAATAACCATCCACTGTGCCGGGATTGCTGACCCATATCTCACCTGCGATTTTGGTCGGGTAGGCGAAGAAAATGAAGGCCCGCGCAGTAAGGGCGATATTCACAATGTTCATCCCTGTTCCTCCGAAGACCTCTTTTCCGATCAATACGGCAAAAATGGTGGCCAATGCTACCATCCACAGCGGAATGTCCGCAGGCATACACAGTGGAATGAGCATTCCTGAAACCAAGAAACCTTCCTGGACCGCATGCTTGTTCTTCACTGCGAGTATGAATTCTATTCCCAGTCCAGCCGCATAGGAAACGATGACGATAGGAAGCACCTGAGCCATGCCGTAGAGCATGTTCGGCCACAATTCACTGGGCAAGCCATTGGACAGGTTATGGAAGTGTCCCACATTCCACATGCCGAAGAGTAGGGCAGGAACCATGGCCAAGATGACCATCATCATGGTTCGCTTCAAATCAATGGCATCTCGGATGTGGGCTCCGGAATGTGTGGTATGGTCAGGGGTGAACATGAAGGTCTCCAAAGCATCATAAGCCGAGTAGTATCGCTCGAACTTCCCTCCTTCTGTGAAGTTGGGTCTGATTTGCTTAAGGACCAGATTTTCTAGAAACTTCATCTTCCCGTTTTGAATATAAATTATTACGCTATTTCCATCCTCAAGCTCTCCATGCCTTCACGGATGACCTTTTGGATATCGATCTTACTTGTACAGACCACTTCACAAAGCGCGAAGTCCTCGGCATCCACTTCGTAGATTCCCATGCTTTCCATCTTATCGATGTCATTGGCCATCACGGCCTTGATCAATTGCATTGGATAAATATCGAACGGGAAAACCTTTTCCATTTGGCCAGTCATCACGAAGGATCTGATCTCTCCGTTCAGATTGGTATCCAAGTCGTAGGTCTTATTGGGCATGAGCCAAGAAGGATAGGCTCTGGACATGGAGAAGCGGTTGAAACCTGGGCTCAACCAGCCTTCAGTCAATAAGAACTTGTGGTGGTCACCTTCAGGGATGGCACAGACCTGTGAAGAGAAGAACCCAAGGAAACCATCTTCAGCTACTTGTCTTCCTGTCAACACATTACCTGAGATGACTCGCACGTGCCCTTCTTTCAACTGACCAGCGAGCAAACCTTTGATATTGGTTCCACCCATCACTTCTGCATAAGCCGGCTTGTTGATCATGGATCCATTGATGGCGATACGCCTTGTGGCTTCGTATCTTCCTGTCAGGAAAAGGCGACCAATGATGACCACCTCCTGTGGATAGACAAACCATATGACCTCTCCTTTATTCAGTGGCTCGGTATGGTGCACTTGTACACTCACATTTCCTGCTGGGTGAGGACCTGAGAATTCTGTCTTATCGACACCCTCGATATCCTTATAAACGGTGGCTCCATGGTGTTTGGAGCTCACATTCAATCTCACCTTGCCTTTGGTGAGTCGGCTCAGGGCATTCACTCCAGCTTGAAATTCTCTTTCCTGCCCTTGAAGTATGAAATCCATCTCAGGTCCTAGCGGTGCTGAGTCAAAGCCGGAGATGATGATATCCCTTGGCATGCTGAAAGGATCGGCAATGATGCTGAACGGCCTTTGTCGAATCAATGGCCACATGCCAGCATCGAGTAATTTATCTGTGACCTGTTCCTTACTCATGGCAGAGGAATCGGCTGCTCCGAACTCTTCATACCGTATCTCCTTATCCGCCAAGATGCGGATTTCAAGAATCTTCCGTTTGGCACCACGAACGATTTCTGTGACTTCCCCACTCACCGGAGAGGCGAATTTAACACGGTCATTCTGCTTCTCATAGAAAATAGGCGTTCCAGCCTTGACTTCTTCCCCTTCCTTGACCAGGAGTTTGGGGGTCACACCATTGAAGTCTGTTGGTTTCAAGGCCACTACATCGGCAGAACTGTAGGGATGAAGAGTCTTCTCTGAGGCCCCTACCAACTTGATATCTTTTCCGCGTTTGATCGTTATAGATCCAGCCATCGTCTACGTCTTTTTTGAAAGCGGGGCAAATGTATAACTTTGTTACTCAATGGGTGCGTTAGTATCACTGACAGATTCCTTGATTTTGCTAACCTTCCCCTAAACAAATCCGCTTGTCGTTCTACTCCCGTTATCCCAAAGTGTTCCTCCTTTTTTGGACAGCTTTGGTCGCCTCATGTGCTGCCCCTTCTTCAACAACTAGAACCAGCTCTTCTCCTTCTCCTGATTACATCGGTGAACGGGTCCTTCGCTACGATAACAAGGTCTACACGAAAACCATACGCACGGTGACCTTGAATCCTGTAGGCAACCCTTTAGACCTACCTATATTGACCTTGGGTGTTCCTCAGAACTTAGAGCTCCGTTTCGATGATCTAACAGGTGACCTGAACAATTATTCCTATCACGTCATCCATTGCAATGCCGATTGGACGCCAAGCGATCTTATCGAGATGCAATACATCGATGGTTTCTTCAGCGATTTTATCACGGACTATCAGGTCTCCTTCAGCACACTTATCCCATTCGTTCACTATCGCCTAGAGTTTCCGAACTCCGGAATGCGACTCTTGCTCTCAGGGAACTACCTCTTGGTGGTCACTGAGAATAATGACATGAGCAAACCTATCATCAGCCAGCGCTTCATGGTGGTGGAGAGCCGCGTGCTGATCGACCCTAGTGTTCGCCAGAGCAGCACCATCGATGACCGCTCCAGGGCACAGGCGGTAGACTTCATCGTGCAACATCCCTCCTTCGATATCGGGAATCCACTGCGAGACCTACAAGCGATAGTCCTTCAGAATGGCCGTTGGGATAATATGGTCACAGGTCTACAACCGACCTTCATTCGCGAGAAATCCCTAGAATACCGGTATGAGACAGGCAAGGATTTCAAAGCTGGCAATGAATACAGGAAGTTCAATATCTCCAGCGTGCGTTATAACACTGAGGATGTGACGGCCATCTACAGGGATAGCAGCAGATTCGTGGCCTTGCTCACTCCAGATCTTCCAAGGAATAAACTGGGCTACCGCACGTGGCGCGATATCAATGGGAGATTCTTGGTCCGCAGCACCGATGGGTTCAATGACTTCTCGGAAAGCGATTACATTGACGTTACATTCCTACTTCAAGACAGGAATGGTCTATTGGGAAAGCCAGTCTATGTGGTGGGGATGTTCAACCGATATGAGCAGACCGGTTCCAATAAGATGCTCTACAATCAAGAAGATAAGACTTACTCCTTGACCTTGCCTTTCAAACAAGGCTATTATGAGTACCTCTATACTGTCAAAGGCCGAGATGGTCTCCCCGATGTGGCACCCATTGAAGGCTCTTATTTCGAGACGGAAAACGACTACACTATCCTAATTTATTACAGGGACATCAGCAATGACTATGACCAGCTTATAGGCGCGAAAACGGTTTCCACACGAGACGTATTCTAAGAAAGAAGGTCGATTCCCCTGCTACGCGGGAATCGACCTTTCAACCAAAACGAATCAAATCGTTTTCTTACTTCTCTTTCTTGAATAGGATATTCAGATTATAACTGCGCTCTCCCTCCTTCACTTGATCCTTCAGCTTGAGAACGAGTCCATCCAAGCTATCATGAACGAAGTTCTTAAGGCTTTGACTATCTGATTCTACAGATTCCAGCTCTAGCTCGCCAATATCATTGACCACGAACTTGGCATTCACAACCCCTTGCTCTCCCACTTCCACTTGATGAAGTTTTTTGAGCACTTGTTGCTTGATCTCATCCTTACCTCCTCCGATTCCATTGGAGGCGTAGGAAGTTGAACCGATGAATAAACTGATGACGGTGGCGATGATGATGTTGGTTTTCATGACTCTATGGTGATTATGTTTCGGTTCTAGGACGACCCAAGGCCTTCGGAAGTTACAAGGGTGCCATCAGATCTACCTACATATCAGAGGTTTATTACCTTCATCTATTCATTATCCAGCCACTCAAAAGATATCACATCCGCTTGTCCCTCCTAAAGGCCGTTTTACCTAATCCACACTGTTTCGCTATTTTCACGACCCCATCAGTAAAATTCAATCCACCTTCCTATGAGCGATACCGTAAGAAATCTTGAACCGAAGAGCCTTTGGAACCACTTCTCGGATCTTAATGCTGTTCCACGCCCTTCCAAGAAGGAAGAACGGGTCATTGCATTCATGAAATCCTTCGGGGAGTCTTTGGGATTGGAGACGAAGGTGGACCATATAGGTAATGTCATCATCACGAAACCAGCAAGCCCTGGGAGAGAGAAGGACACCACCGTGGTACTACAAAGTCATCTGGATATGGTGCATCAAAAGAACAACGACACTAAGTTCGACTTCGACAGGGAAGGCATACGCATGACTGTGGATGGAGATTGGGTCAAAGCAGATGGCACTACACTTGGAGCTGATAATGGAATAGGCGTGGCCAGTATAATGGCCATCCTTTCTTCCAAAACGATCTCCCACCCTCCGCTGGAAGCGCTTTTTACCATAGATGAAGAAACCGGGATGACCGGTGCCATGGAACTCCAAGGCGGATTATTGGATGCTTCTATCATGCTCAATCTGGATACTGAGGATGACAATGAATTGACCATCGGCTGCGCGGGAGGTATCGATGTCACTGCTACTGGGACCTACAAGGAGGTCGCCTGTCCCAATGACCTTGTTGGAAGAAAACTTTCAGTCAGCGGACTCAATGGTGGGCATAGTGGCATGGACATCCATAAAGGACTTGGGAATGCCAACAAGATCATGAATCGCATCCTTTTAGCGGCAGAGGAATATGGCATCCGCATCTCAGGCATCGATGGTGGGGGGCTCCGAAATGCTATTCCAAGGGAAAGTCATAGTTGGGTGGCTATTCCCGCTCATAATGCCGAGGAATTCGATGAGCTCTTAGGAGATCTTGGAGGTGTGATCGTCAGTGAATACAGTACCACTGACCCCGATCTGGAGCTTAGTAGTGAAGAGTGCGATGCACCTGATATGGTCATGGAAGAAGCGTTCCAGGCCAAGGTCCTTCGAGCCATACAAGCTAGTCCTAATGGCATCTACCGTATGAGCCCTGATGTAGAAGGACTGGTGCAGACCAGTAATAATCTAGCCAGGGTGCTTATCGAAGGAGGGGAATACAAGATCGCCTGCCTCACTAGAAGCTCGGTGGACAGCGAGAAGATGGATGAGGCTTTCACCATCAAATCCGTTTTCGAACTCATAGGTGCCGATGTGGAATTCTCAGGTGATTATCCAGGTTGGACTCCAAGACCAGAGTCGAAGATCGTCAGCTTGATGAGGGACATCTATGTTGAACGATTCAAGGAACAACCTCATGTGAACGCCTGTCATGCTGGTTTGGAATGCGGCATCCTAGGCACAAATTATCCTGAGATGGAGATGATCTCCTTTGGACCCAATATCCGTGGCGCACACTCTCCGGATGAAAAGGTCCAAATCAGTTCCGTTCAGAAGTATTGGGGCTTCCTCTTGGAGACCCTTGAAAAGCTGAATTGAGCTTATATCAGATCTCCAAGAAGTCCTCAGGGACCTCGAAGATCTGGTTTGTATTTGTATCCAAGAATCGGATATTGGAAAGTGAAGCTTGACCTAATTGTCGTGTGAGTCCTTCCGTCTCTCTCCATTCCCAAAACGTCCACTTATGTGCGATAGGAACTCCATCGATTTCACCATAACCAGATTATGCAATGGCATGAGGGTCCAGTTCAGCCTCTTTCAGCGAACTTCCGGCCGTAACGATATATGAGGCTACTTGGAGTAAATGATCCGTTGGATCTGCATAAAGGATGTACCAATCGTCAGGAGCATCACCAGTCCCCGGACTGAAAGTCAGCTTTTCAGCCTCATAGGTCCTTCCATTCAGATCAGCTTGAGTATAGGGCGCGAAGTAGGTGCCTTCATCGCTCAATTTATAGGGTAAGAGGAAGAAGTAGGACCATGTATAGGCACTGAAGCGAAGTCCATCAGGTGATGCGTAGCCAGGGTCTACAAAGACCTTGTCACCAACGAAGTAATAACTGCGTCCATCCGCTAGTTGGAATTTACCCTTGTAAGAATCGGTACTCAAGGCAACGGTGGCGTTCAGTCTTTCCTTTCCACCGAACTCGAGCAGGATGTCGAAACTGATGGCGTCATGCCCCAAAAAAGCGTGTCGCTGATGCGCCTCTTCGACCTTTTGGACAAATGAGAATTCATCTCGTTCTGTCTTAGGATGATTTTCTGGATCAAGAGCGTTCGAAGTGGAATCCGATGCCTGTGGGGACGCACATCCAATAGAAGCAAGTATAAAGAAGCAATAGACTTTAGATTTCATAGCAGATGATCGATGTGTTCAAATTTAATGCCGCTAAATGAAATGGAACTTGAACGAAAAAAGCCCACAGATATTAAACCTGTGG
>JAQCAN010000054.1 GCA_027621335.1 Bacteroidota bacterium | reverse complement strand
TAGAGACTTTGACCCTCTATAGCCTCGGAAAGAAAGTCCAAGAGATCGCTGAAGAACGGAACCTGAAGGAGACGACTGTATTGAATCATCTGGCCGAAGGGGTTCGATTCAATAAACTTAAGATTGAAGCCCTTATGGAACCCACTCGTATCGCGATCATTGCCAAGGCCTTCAAGCAACATCCCAATCAAGGTTTGAACCCAGTAAAAGAAGCTTTGGGTGAGGAATTCAGCTATGGGGAGTTGAGGTTGGTTCAGGCGGAGTTGGAGAGAAGTGAGAAGGCTTGAGTCGCCTCTTCCAAAGGAGAATAGCTTTCAACTTTCAAAAGGGCAGGTCGCTGACATCCACATTCCCACCTGAGAGGATAAGACCCACTTTCTTTCCAGCAAAGCGTTCCTTCTCTTTCAGTACTGCGGCCAAAGGTACCGCTGCCGAGGGTTCGGCCACTAGTTTCATGCGTTCCCAGATCCATTGCATGGCCTCTATGATCTCAGCTTCCTCCACTCGGATGATGCGCTCCAATCCGCCTAGGATGATAGGGAAGTTGATGTCACCCAGGTTGGTCCTCAATCCATCGGCTATGGTCTGGGCCGAGGCATTGGTCTCTATCTTCCTGCTTTGCAAGGACCTGTATGCATCATCAACATTGAATGGCTCCGCCCCGATGATACTGCAAGAAGGATTCAAGAGCTGGGTGGCCAGAATGGTCCCAGCGATGAGCCCCCCACCCCCCACAGGGGCCATGATGACGTGCAGATCCGGCCGGTCCTGATGGAACTCATACGCACAGGTGGCCTGCCCCAAGATGACCGCTCGGTCATTGGACGGATGGATGAAGGTGGCCCCGGTTCTCTGCCTCACTTCTTCAGCCATCTCCTCTCTGTCCAAAGGACGAGAGCCTGAGGTGATGATCTCGGCCCCATAGTCCCTCACTGCAGCCACCTTCACTTTAGGTGCATTCTCTGGCATGACGATGTAGGCTTTCACCCCCTGGTCCTTAGCGGCCAAGGCCAGCGCTTGGGCAAAATTCCCCGAGGAATGCGTGAGCACCCCCTTCTCCTTCTGCTCAGGACTGAGGACGGCCACAGCATGGCTCGCACCTCGCATTTTAAAGGAGCCGGTGCGTTGGAAATTCTCGGTCTTGACAAAGAGGGTGCAACCCGTCAATTCATCCAAGAGCCTGGATCGAAGAATAGGTGTCCTGTGCACCATCTTATGCATCAAATCATAGGCTGTATCCACCTCTTCTACGGCAATCTTCTTCGGTTCCATAAGGGCTTAAAGATAGACTGCTCTATCCATACTCCGATGTTCACAAGGAAGGACCAACTGCTTAAGCGTGGCATGCTTCCTGCCTAGCTTTGTTCATATGATGACACCTATGCGCTTACGTTTTTCATTGGCTCTGAGTCTAGGAATCCTATTGACTCAAGCCCAACTGATTCCTATCATCGGGCCTGCGGTGGACATGTACAATTTCGTTCCAGACCCCTCTTTCGAGATGACCAAGGATCTGCCTTGCGGCTGGAATCAGGGCGTAGGCAAGTTCAACTCCTGGATGGTCTATTGGACCAGCCCTACGGAGACCACTCCCGACCTATTCAGCAACAAGGTGAAGGAAAGCTGTTGGTCACATCCCACCCAGCATAGCGATGGACGACAGCGCCCCAAGGATGGCGATAACATGGTCGGAATCAAAGTCTATGGTACAGGCGGCACGGAGACTTATTGGCATGAATACGTGCAAGTGGAACTGAAGGAACCATTGAAAAAGGACTCCCTGTACTACCTCGCCTTCCATGCGAACCTCTCAGCCAGAGCCTCCAAGGCCTGCAATAACATCGGGGCGTCCGTCTTGGTAGAACCGATTGAGAAGCGTGACCGATTCCCGCTCTACTTCACTCCCACCATCAACAGCGAGAAAGTCCTCAAGCAGAGCGTCCTAGGTTGGAAGAAAGTGGATGGGGTCTTCAAGGCTCAAGGTGATGAACGCTATCTCATCATCGGGAATTTCTACCGCGATGAGCACACACAAATGGAGCGTCAGGAAACGGGTAAGGATGGAGCCTATTATTACATCGATGATGTCACCCTGCGTAGGGCAGTTCCAGGGGAGCGACTCAGTTCTCCTCCATCCTATTCACCGCCCAATGAACCCTTGATCAAACTGGAAGAACGGGCCTCGACAGCTGAAGTCAAACTTCCAGAAGTAGACTATCAAGTAGGCACGACCATAGAACTGAGGAACATCTCTTTCGAGTTCGACAAAGCCGACCTCCTGCCCTCCAGTCAGAAGGAATTGGATCGCCTGGCCGACCTTATGACCGACTACCCTTACATGGTCATCGAGATCAGTGGACATACTGATAATCAAGGGTCCATAGCCTATAACAAGACCTTGTCAGAGCAACGGGCACAGGCTGTGGTTGCTTACCTCATCCATAAGCAGGTAGATAAAGAGCGTTTGAGTTTCAAGGGCTATGGTAGCAGCATACCCATCGCAGATAACTCCAGTGAGGAGGGCCGAAGTATCAACCGCAGAGTGGAATTCAAGGTATTGCAGAACTGAGAATTCAGAGGCCGTTTAGACCGCTTCATCCCTGCAATACCCCACACAGAGCTGCGTTGATAATTCATTCCCTTTCAGCCTCTTATCCTCCGCGAGGCCAGTACATTAGAACCATTGAAATTTGACCATTAATCGCCTGTTCCATCCATGCTAGAACGCTTGACCATCCTTGCTATGCTCCTTCTCTGTCAGTGGACAGCAGTGGCACAGCAACCCGCCACGTATTACGAAAAGGAAGCGCGGTATGCAGAGGCCATGGACCTCTACGACAAGGAGAAGTTCAGTGCCGCCCAGAAGGAATTCGATCACCTTCGCAAGGAATTGGATGACCCCTACCATGAACTCTCTGTTAATGCAGAGTACTTTGCCGCGCTCTGCGCGATGGAGCTCTTCCATAAGGATACCAAAGAACGACTCATCCAGTTCGTGCATGACCATCCTGAGAGCCAATGGGTGAGGACGGCTTACTTCAATCTGGCCGAATACTATTACACCCGCAAGCGCTACAAGGATGCCTTGGAATGGTATGAGAAGGTCTCCGACCGAGACCTTTCAGCCGATGAACTTATTGAGAAGCGCTTCAAGGAAGGCTACTGTTATTTCGATCAAGGGCGCTTGAACGAGGCGAAGCGTTCCTTCAGCCTCATCACTGAATATGAGAACCGCTATTATGTACCCGCCAACTATTACTTTGCCCACCTTTCCTATGAAGAGGGCAATCTGGAAACGGCACTGAAAGGCTTCGAGCGCATCAAGGAGGACGAGCGCTTCGCTTCCTTGATTCCCTACTACATCACCCAGATCTATTTCCTACAGGAACACTACCAGAAGGTTATCGACTATGGGCCCGGGATTCTAGACTCCATGAAGGTGAAGAAAGACTATGAGGTTGCGAGGCTCATAGGAGAGTCATTCTACAATCTCATGATGTATGAGGAAGCTGTGCCATATCTGGAACAGTTCAAGAACAGCCAAGCCCCTAAGCAACGCAAGGACCATTATCAGCTTGGGTATGCCTATTATAAGTCCAAGCAATATGAGAAGGCCTTGGAATCCTTCAATCTGGTAACGAACGAACAGGACGAACTGACCCAGGTAGCCTCCTATCACATGGCGGATTGTTACCTGAAATTGGATCAGAAGCTCTATGCGAGGAATGCCTTCAAAGAGGCTTCCAAATTCGATTTCGATAAGGATCTGAAGGAGGATGCCTTATTCAGTTATGCCAAACTGGCCTATGAACTCAGCGCCAATCCATTCAATGAAGCCATCCGTGCATTCGAGACCTATCTGAATGACTACCCTACTTCACCGAGGAAGGATGAGGCCTACTCCTTCCTCTTGGATGTCTACCTCACCACCAGCAATTACGATGCAGCATTGGCGGCCTTGGAAAAGATGGACAACCTGGATCCCAAGGCCAAGACGGCCTATCAACTCTGTTCATACAACCGCGGGGTCGAGCTCTTCCTGAACAGGAGATATACGGAGTCTGAAACCTATTTCGACCGGGTGGATCTCTATAATATGGATCCTTCCCTCTCGGCCAATGCAGAATATTGGAAAGCGGAAATCGCCTATCAACAGATGGATTACCCCAAGGCCATCACCCGCTTCAAGGATTTCCAGAAGCAGCCTGGCAGCTTCTCCACAGTCTTTTTCAAGACCTCTTATTACAGCACGGCCTATGCGTATTTCATGCAGAAGAAGTACGCTTAAGCCTTGACCGCCTTCCAGCTCTTCATGAATGCCAATGGTGAGGCCGATGCCCGCAAAGAGAATGATGCTTGGCTGAGAATAGGGGATTGCCATTTCGTGGCCAAGAACTATCCGCAAGCCATAAGTAGTTATACCAAGGCTTTCCAGCTCAATCTTTTAGACTCCGATTACGCCCTCTTCCAGAAAGCCAGGGCCCAAGGCTTCTCTGGGGATGACGATGCGAAGATCGCTACCCTGAAGGATTTCATCCAACGCTTCTCTGGCTCTTCATATACGGTTGCCGCCAAGTATCAACTGGCAGAAACCTACTTCAAAAAGGACAGGAATGACGAGGCCTTTACTCTTTTCCAAGAGATCATCGCGCAGCATGGAAGCTCGCCTTACGTGAAGAAATCTTTATTAACCAGCGGGCTCATCCATTATCGCAAAAAGGAATATGAAGAGGCCATAGACGCTTTCAAACGGGTGGTCGAAGACTACCCATCGGATTCAGATTCACAAGAGGCAAGACTCCGGATCCAGGATGTGTATGTCGAGCTGGGTCGCTTGGATGAGTTCAACAGTTGGTATGAGGAATATGTACCCAGCGGTTCTTTGGCCACCCAGGACTCTGTGAACTATCGGATTGCAGAGAACCTCTACTCTGCTGGGAACTGTGAGGGAGCCATCTCCGCATTCACAGAATACCTAAAGAAGTTCCAGCCAGGGATCTTTGGAAATAACGCCAGTTACTATCTTGGAGAATGCCTGTTCAAGCGCGGAGACAAGGAGATCGCTCTGAACAATTACCTCTACGTTATCGCCCAACCAACCAATAACTTCTCAGAGCCCTCTCTCTTCTCAGCGGCCACGATCACCTATGAGGCTGGCCGCTTCGATGAGGCCCTTCAGCACTATTCCGACCTTGAAAGAGTAGCCACTTTTGACAACAACATCCTGGAGGCCAGGATCGGACTGATGCGTTGCCACTTCAAACTCGGACAGTATGACGAAACCAAAGTCTTCGCAGATGCCGTGATGGCTGATGACAAGACTCCAGATCTCATCCTTAAAGAAGCCCACCTCATGAAAGCCAAGGTACTTCTCGGTGAAGGAGACCTAGATGGTGCTTACACCGAGTTCGCCTGGGTGGACCGTGAATCCAGCGCAGCGATGGGAGCAGAGTCCAAGTTCAACATGGCCTGCATCAAATATCAACAGGAGGATTACAATGCCAGTGAAACGGCCATTTTCGCTTTGATCAATGCCTACGGATCCCAAGAGTTCTGGAAGATCAAGGCCTTCATGCTCCTCTCTGATGTCTATGTGGCCAAAGTGGACTACTTCCAAGCCAAGGCCACCCTACAGAGCATCATGGACAATGTGAGCGATGAGGCCATTCAAGCCGAGGCCATGCAGAAATACCAGCGCATCTTGGATATAGAGAACGGCAGCTCTGAAGGAACAGAGGAAGAAGATACAGAGATAGATATGGGTACCCAAGGCAACGATAACCTATTCGAAGATTGAAGATGAGACGCACATTGAACCACATACTAGCAAGTGTCCTGCTGTTGACGCCCTTCTTCACTGCTAAGGGCCAATATGACCAAGAGATCATCTCTGTGGGTGACCGCACTTTGACCGTGGAAAAAGCCTTTAAGATCGATGAGCTTCCGAGCACCATCGACTCAGTGCCGCGCACCTACGTGATGAATTACCAGACCATCTCTCGTCAGGTAGAGGTGAAGTATGTACCTAAGCAGATCACTGCCGCCAAGCTGAAACTCCAGGACCCCTTGACCAAGCTCTATAAGGGCTATGCCAAAGCTGGAATCGGAGTGTACACCACTCCCCTCTTGGATTTCCGCTTCAATGCCATCCGCAATAGGGATTGGGATTATGGGTTCCATGGGCGACACTTCTCCTCTCAGGGTGGTGTGAAGGACTTGGCTGACAATGCCTTCAGTCAGAATCGTCTTGGAGGATATGCCACAAAGTACATCTCAAAGCATACCTTGGAAGCTGGCCTGGATTATGACCGCAATTCCATTCACTATTATGGCTTCCAACTTGGCGAATTCGATCTGGATAAGAAAGACTACCGACAGCGTTACAGCACCATCAACGGACATGTGGAACTGGAAAGCCACTATTCCGATTCCAGCATGGTCCAGCACAAGGCAAGGCTGGACTTCCGCAACATGTCGGATCGTTTCGATGGTAAGGAAAGCTATGTCCTCTTCAACTTGGATATGGGAAAGACCATTGACGATTATCGCTTCGGGTTAGGCTTTGAAGTGGATGCGAACAACTTCACCATGGGCCCTGTCACGTCTCTGTTCGTGGATACTATTGTGACTCTACCTGAACCTGGGGATCTCACCACCAAAGGCGGTATCATACGTTTTGAACCGAACATCCATGCTCAGAAGAAGGACCTGACAGCTGATATCGGATTGGGATTCGCCATCGAGACCGGTGAGCCTGAGAGTGCCTTGCATATCTATCCGAGGGCCTATGTCAGCTACAGCTTGTTCGATGACCTCTTCACTCCCTATGCAGGATTGACAGGGGACTTGGACCGTAATTCCTATCGCAGCCTGAGCCAGGTGAATCCCTTTATTGCTCACTTTGTGACCCTGAGGAATACAAGCCAGGATCTGCGACTTTTCGCAGGGATACGTGGAACCATCCTGGACAACTTAGGATTCAACGCCCAAGCCAGTATCACGGACTATGATGACCGTCCACTTTTTGTCAATGACGTGGTCTTCTCTGCTGAGAACCGATTCACTGTCATCTATGAGGACATGAGAGAAGTGACCATCAAAGGAGAGATGACCTATGAGCATGATGAGCGATTGACGCTTATCGGAGGCCTTTCCCTGTCCACTTACAGTTTGGAGCGTGAAAAAGAAGCTTGGAACCTTCCTGGTTGGGAATTCCAATTGGATGCACGTTATGACCTGGATGATCAGTTCGTGGTGAAAGCGCAGATCTTCGCACAAGGAAAACGATTCGGAAAAGGCACCAAGCGATTTGGAACATTTGGCCCAGAAAGCCCTGCCAGTTCTGAGGTGCAAGCCATTGCCTTGAATGGCTTCGGGGATGGATCATTGGCCCTCGAGTACCGCTACACTAAACGCATTTCAGCATTCCTTGAGGTGAACAACCTCACTGGAGGACGATATAGCCGATGGTACCGCTTCCCTGTGCAGCCGGTAATGGTGCTGGGCGGATTGACCTATTCCTTCTGAACCATTTCCATTGAGAGGCAACAAGCTGCTTTCCAATCCGTTCTTGGCCTAAGAAATCTCATCTTTGCCATCTATGATGCGTTGGACCCTCCTTGCCGTGCTCAGCACGCTACTCATATTCTCAGCTTGTCGCAAAGATGAAATCGTGACCACGGATAGTTCCGCCATGCTCACCTTCTCAGCAGATACGGTCCTCTTCGATACCGTCTTCACGACCATTGGCTCGGCCACTCAGATCCTCAAGGTCTATAATAACAATTCGAATGCTGTGAACGTCTCTTCAATCCTCTTGGACGAAGGCTCCTCGAGCAGCTACCGCATCAATGTGGATGGAGAACCGGGCACATCCTTCTCGGATATAGAGATTCCTGGGAATGACAGCATCTTCATCTTCGTGGAGGTCACCATCGACCCTAACAACTTGAACAATCCGCTCATAGATGAAGATGAACTGGTCTTCATGACCAACGGGAATGAACAGGTGGTGAAGTTGGTCGCGTGGGGACAGGATGCGCATTTCTATTATCCTACGAATCAGTTGCAAGGCCTTCCAGACTTCACTTGTCTGGATGGGGATTGTCTGAATGGAGCGGGTTTTATAGAGGAAACTTGGTTCCCTGACAAACCCTATGTCATCTTCGGATATCTCATTTTGGATTCATTGGACCATTTGACCATAGAGGCCGGGGTGCAGATCTATTTCCATGAGGGTTCTGGCCTGTGGGTCTTCGAGGATGGTCAATTGACAGTGAATGGCACCGCTGAGAATCCCGTGGTCTTCCAGCATGACCGCCCTGAACCGCTGTATGATGATCTGCCAGGTCAATGGGACCTCATCCGCATCAATGAAGGCCCTTTAGGCCGCGATAACGTCCTTAATCATGCCATCATTAAGAACAGCATCCTTGGTATCCAAGCTCAGCCCTTGGTGCTCACTGAGGCCGACCTTTTCAAACCGACCAGTGCGAACCGTTTGGAACTGAACAACTGCATCATCCAACAGAGTTCCAGTCTTAACCTCTTTGCAAGGAATTACCGTATCGAAGCGAAGAACAGTCTTTTTGCCAATGCTGGCCAATACACCTGTGGCATCACTGGAGGAGGTAGCTATGAATTCCAGCATTGCACCTTTGGGAATTACTGGGTCTTTGGCACCAGAACGACTCCTTCCTTCTTCATGACCAATGTCTAGGAAGATGAGATAGGGAATATCCAGTCGAGAAATATAGAGGCCTTCAGCGCAAGGAATTGCGTCATGTATGGCAATGCATTCGAAGAGTTCTTAGTGGAATTCGATGAGAATCAGGAGACCTCCGATATTCTTTTCTCACATTGCCTAGTCCGCATTGATGAGATGGATATCAGCCCGTCCTATTTCCAGAACATGTTCAACAATGTGAATTCGGGGCCTGGCTTCATCGCCCCCTCAGATGGGGATTTCCATCTCACTGAAAACTCCTTTTGCCGAGACCGTGGCGATGCTGGTCTCATTCTAGGCACCGATTTGGATGGTTTGCCGAGAGATTCAGAACCCGATCTGGGTTGTTATGAATATCTGGACTAAGTCAGTGACATCCTGAAATCAGGAAATAGACTGGATTCTCTGTATTGTAGCGGTGAAGGAATACGTATTGACGTTTACGTTTCTCCTTTCGAGTAAGCAGCTCATAGGAGTTGAAGATGACCGGGTCATCCTGCATGTAGAAGCTCAGATTATCCTCATTGAACGGCACTTTCTCTCCTGATTCCAAGTCAATGAGATACTCTACCTGTACCTCCCTGCGCACAGGAACGGTTCCAACGCCAACACCATAATTGGCATTGAAGTCGATCACTTCCTCACGGTGGATGATGTGGCAGAGCTTTCCAACAATGATCAAACGGTCGAAGGCTGAATTGTGCTGTACGTAGACCTGGCCATTCTCGCAAAGTCCCCAAATGCTATCGAATTCAAGACGGATCAGGCTATCTTCATTCATGACATAATAGCTCTCCTTGGGGTCCAAGTCCAAGCGCTGCTTCCCCATCCTATCATAGACTTTATTGCGTGGGTAAGAAGGACAGTTATCACGGAAGTCCAACGGGCTCAGGTAGATACCATCCTTGAATCGGAACCCCGGCCCATATTTGGCCAAGGTATCTTGCTGACCTAGCGCGCTGAAGACAGAAAGGAATGAAACGCATAATAGGAGGATTCTGAACATGTATTGATTTGGACAATCTTCATACCAAATATACATCCCTTGTTATGAGCCACGGCTGCGAATGTCTTCCATCTGAGGTGGATAATTATGTTAACTATAAAGGCTCGAATGCCTTTCAAAGCGCACCTTCCTTAGTTAAACTTGTGAAAAGAATTCTTGACCGCGCGTCTTGCGAACATTATGGATCATACTCCTGCTCTCGAGCCCCATCTGGGTGTGGGCTCAAGAGACCACCATCATCAATGATTTCGGTGGTAAGCGCAGCGTGGAGGACCCCATGGATTATCGCTTATCGAGTTCCTCCAGCCATACGTTCATCGTGAACCATTACACCCCCCTGTCGGGAGATGGCAAGAAGCAACTCGTGGATCATATCATCTCAGACATCACCTACTACATGGAAGAAGTGGTGCAGCTGACGGAGACCGGTGTGAATATCAGGAAGTCGGATAAACAGATGCTGGGAGATATGGAGTCCATCGTAAGTTTCAACGTGAAGCTCTATGATTACAAGGTAGATGAGGAATTCAAAGGATTCTCCGATGAACTAAGGCAGGAGGTCAGGGCGGTGACGCTCTTGGACTGGGCGAATAGTGTGAAGCGGAACAGCGAGGATTTCTTGGATTCCAAGCAGATGGTCTATAACTATCTGAGAAGTAAGATGAATGGGATACGTGGATTGGCCGAACGCGATCTATATGCCTTTGCTGACGCCCACATCCATGAATTCGACTTTTCGAGTCCTATGGATCCTGATGAAGAGCCAATGGACTTGGACACGACCTTTCGAAGGAATGCCCAGTTACCTGGTAAAGATTTCTTCATCACACCTATAGAGGAAGAGGATGCCCCAATGGTCTTACTCCCAGAGTTGAGCACTACGCTTATTCCAAAAGGAACAGATCCCGAGCTGGTGGCCTTGGTGAAAAGCAACAATGCCCTCATACAGACCTTCGGAGAGCAGATGTTGTTAATGCAACGTGAATTGCTGGACATCAAGAAGGAAGGCTTGAACTACCAAGCTGAATTCAGGTCGATCCGCGAAGAGTTGGGTGATTTACAAGTCGCTATTGAGGAGCTGAAAGATGCCAACAGTTCCAGCTTGAGTGGCAACCAGACCCGTCCAGTACAATCTGGTGTAGCTCAGGTCGTTCGCTTCGACAAGAACAGTGAGGAGATCTCACTGGAGGATCAGCTCAGGCTCAATGACATCTATTACCGACTCATGACATATCCAGATCAAAAGGTGATGATAACAGGCTTTGCTGACCGATCAGGTAATACAGAACTGAACGCGAACATCTCCCGAAGAAGGGCCTTGGCGGTAAAGAGCTATCTTAGATCCAAAGGCGTGGAATCCCAGAGGCTCATCATCAATTTCCTTGGAGATACCTACTCGGAATCGGAAAATGCCATGGATAGGAAAGTGGAGATTGCTTGGCTGAATCCTTAGACTACCCTTCCTTGATTGCTACTGGGACATTCAATCTGACCAGTTTATCTCCCTCCATAATCGGAATGGATTCACTCTGATTGGGCGATAAGCAATACTTGATGTCGGCATTGAGATTCAGTTTCTGGAGTCTCCTGCGATGGGAAGAGGCCCTAAGAAATCCCATGTAATTGTCCTTAGCCGATTGGTAAAGGTATTTGGCCATGATGGTGCTGTCCTCTACGGCTTGGAACTTGTTGGAATCCAGAAGTTGCTCGGCAATGGCACCTGCGCAGATGGTATCCTCAAGATTCAGCTTGTTCTTCCAACCAGAACAGAGAAGCAGGACATTCTCCTCCTGCTCAATAAGCCACTGACACAAGACATCCAAATTAAGCAAGGATCCTATGACCCTGCGTCCTGAGTCTTTGGCTATGTTGATGGTCTTTGTCCCATTGGTGGTGGTCAAGACCACCGATTTGCCTTCAAGATCCTCATCCATGACCCCGAAGGGGGAATTCCCTCG
>JAQCAN010000053.1 GCA_027621335.1 Bacteroidota bacterium | reverse complement strand
CATCATGGCGTAAGGGAAGAAGGTATTGTTATTGGTCAAGACGACAAAGCCAAGCTGTTCTTCAGGTACAAGGACGGTCTGGGAGATGAAACCGTCATAGCCACCCCCATGATTCGCAATGAGGCGACCATGGTAATCGAAGAGGTCCCAGCCGAGTCCATAGCCTGCGAAGTGCTTGGAGGGGAAATTCGTCCTATGCCAATTGCTTAGCCCTTTTGGAGTATGGATGGTCCACATCCTGTTGCTTGAGTTTTCTGACCAATACCTCATTTCATCGAGACTGCCCTTGGAGAGTTGGAGCATCATCCATTTTGAAAGGTCATCCACATTGCTGATGAGGGATCCTGCAGGTCCCATGTTGTCCCAATTCACCCAGTCGATTGGCACATTCACGCCTTTGACATCGTTATGAGGTGCGCTGTGGTCGGTGCCACCCAATTGAAAGGTGCTGAATAAAGTCTGATCCATGCCCAATGGCGTGATGAAGTTCTCAAAGACATACTCGAACCAAGGCTTTCCGGTCACTTCCTCGATCACTTCGCCAGCGGCCATGAACATGATGTTCTGATATCCATAGGTGCTGCGGAAATCGCTGACCGGTTCCAGCATAGAAGCATTGCGTATGACTTCTTCTCTGGTCAGATCGGTGCCATACCATAACAGATCACCACTAAAGGTGGCTAAACCACTGCGGTGGCAGAGGAGATCTGTGACAGTAAAGTCTGCTGTGACAAAGGGATCGTACATCTTGAAATAAGGGAGGTGATCCACCACCTTGTCCTCCCATGAGAGCTTGCCTTCCTCCACGAGTTTGGCGATGGAAGCTGAGATGAATGCCTTGGTGTTTGAGGCGATAGCGAATAAGGTCTTATCGCTCACCTTGGCTCCCGTGGCCATGTCCGCTATTCCATATCCCTTGGATAACATCACTTCACCATCCTTGACGATAGCGATAGCTGCTCCAGGAATATTCCAGTCCTTGATGGCCTGTTCCATATAGCTGTCAATACGAGATTGATTGGTCTGAGCGCTAAGGCTCAGACCAAGGAAGAGAATACTGAGGGAGGCGAGGAGGAGCTGTTTCTTCATGTCCCGAATATAAGCTCATCTTGATTTCCTGGAGCTAACATATGTTGAAAACAAAATAAATGGTAAACAAATGATGTTATAAACAAATGATGCTATATTTGCTCCGTGATAGCGAAAGGAAATACTCATGAGTTATTGGTGGTTCAGGTGATGCGCACATCTGATGTGCTTCAACATCGAATCAGCAAGTTGATGAAAGAGCATGACCTGACCATGCCTCAGTACAACATCTTGCGGATCCTGAGAGGGGCTAAGGGGGATTTGAGCTTGGGAGAAATGAAGGAGAGAATGTTGTTTGACACTTCGGACGTGAGTAGAATGTTGGACCGCCTAGTCAAGAAAGACTTGGTCCACCGGAACATCTGTCCGGAGAATCGAAGGAAACTGGATGTCTGCATTTCGGATAACGGCTTAGAGCTGTTAAAAGATTTGGACCGAAAGTTGTCTGAGAGGTTGAATGGCTTTTACAAAGAAGTTATCTCAGAGGCGGAAGCCTTAGAAATGACCGAGAGGTTGGAGCAGATAGCGAAGAACTAATTTTTATCAATCAATTTATACTCGAACAAATTAAAACAGTAAGAATAGCAGCAGTAGTATTGCTGGCAGCCCTAAGTGGCTTGGCGTTCACCACAGTGGATTCAGTTAAGGATGCGAGCAACAGCTCTATCAAGTGGTTGGCAAAGAAGGTCACCGGGCAACATGAAGGGACCATCAACTTCCAGAAGATGGACATTCAGTTCGATGACGCAGGAACTTTGACCAGTGCAAACTTCACGGTGGATATGACCAGTATCAACGTCACTGACTTGGAAGGTAAGAGCAAGGGAGACCTTGAAGGACACCTGAACAGTGCTGATTTTTTCAACACAGCTGAGCATCCAGTGAGCGGGTTCAAGGCTACGTCCATCAAGTCTTTGGGTAAAGGCATGTACCAGGTCACAGGTGACCTGACCATCAAAGACATCACGAACCCTATCTCCTTTAGTGCCTCAGCCCAGAAGGTGGATGGTAAAGTGGTCGCTACAGCCAAGGTCACTGTAGACCGCAGCAAGTACGATGTACGTTATGGTTCAGGTAGCTTCTTCGAAGGTCTTGGTGACAAGATGATCTACGATGAGTTCGACTTGGAGATCAACGTGACAAAGTGATCTGAACTTCTTCTGAAGTTCAATAAAGAGCGGAAGTAAGATGTCTAATAAGGATGTATGGTTCCGCTCTTGGTAAGACTTTCATTTATAGCGTTTGGTTTTTGAATGAAAGCAGAGGAGGTCTGTTTTATCGGCCTCCTCTTGTTATTTTCAGACCCTTCAATACAGCGACATGCCAAAATCCGTCTATTCACTTCTCTTTTTAATAGTCACTCTTTCCTTCAGCTCTTGCACTGACACGGTTATCATTCCCAAAGAGACTGTGCATGGTGAACTCAATGTGGTGGGCAGCAAAGCCGATCCCTTTGCCAGAGTTATGCATGAGCAGCAGAAATTGGTGGATCCCGAGACGGGTCTGATACCGATGAACATGAGGGCCAAGGAATTGGCTTACGCGTCCACGTTATCGCAGTCTGCCTATCGCTCTAGCGAGACGTCATGGGAATCCAGAGGTCCTTTCAATGTTGGCGGGCGAACGCGGGCATTGGTCTTGGATAGGATCAACGAGAACATCATGCTGGCAGGAGCAGCATCAGGCGGGGTCTGGAAGACCGTGGATGCAGGTGATTCTTGGTACAAGGTGAGCGACATCAGTTCCAATGTTGCAGTGACATCCATGATCCAGGACCCGCGACCTGGGCACGAGCAGGAATGGTACTACACTACAGGTGAGCTCTTCGGAGCCTCCCAGAGCGCTCCAGGAGCATTCTTCCTCGGAAATGGAGTGTATAAGAGTGCGGATGGTGGTGAGACATGGGAAGGCATTAGCAGCACCATGAACAGCACCCCACAGACTTTCGATTCCTTCTGGGAAGGTCTTTGGCGCATCGCCATCGACCCAAGTAACCTCGATCAGACTGAACTCTATGTGGCCAGTTATGGGAACATATACAGGAGCATCAATGGAGGCACCTCTTGGCAGACTGTTCTAGCTTCTTCGAATGCTTCGGGTTCATCCTATTTCACCGATGTGGCCGTCAGCAGCAGTGGTGTGGTCTATGCCACATTGAGCTATGAGGACGAGATCATCTCCTTCGGGCTGGGTCCGAATGGCGGAATATACCGGTCAGAGGATGGAGTGGATTTTGTGGACATCCGACCAATGGACTTCCCAAGTCGCTTCAGTCGTACGGTGTTGGATATCGACCCATCGGATGAGAACAGGGTGTATTTCCTTTCGGCCAATGTGGATAGCCTTTCTGGTTTTGAAGGAGCCTTCTTCAATGGATCTGTTCAGTATTGTGCGCTTTGGAGATATGACTACTTGGACGGGGATGGGACAGGAGCTGGAGGAGAATGGACCGAACTCTCACAGAATCTGCCTGAAGGTGATGGACCCTTTGATGATTTCTACTCGCAATCTGGTTATGACCTGACGATCCGTGTTCATCTTACCGATCCTCAGACCATCCTTATCGGAGGGACCAACCTCTACATGAGCACCGATGGGTTCACTACCGATGGCAACGATAGGCAGATAGGTGGATACGGTATAGACTCATCCTTCCCTGCCTTCTTCGTCTACCCCGACCATCACCCTGACGTCCATGAATCCATCTTCCTTCCTTCGAATCCTGACGTCATGCTCAGCGCCACGGATGGTGGAGTGTACCGCACAGATGATCTTTTTGCTGAAGAAGTCACTTGGACCTCATTGAACAGAGGCTATCTGACCACTCAGGTCTATGGACTCGGAATTGAGAAGGACGAACCCAGTGCAGTCGTGGTTGCTGGTTTTCAGGACAATGGGAATTATTACACCAGCTCAGAACAGTCCGATGCTGAATGGACGCTTCCTTTGAATGGAGATGGGGCTTACACTGTGTTCGCCCGAGAAGAAGACTATGTACTGATGTCCATCCAACAAGGAAGGGTGTTCAAATGCTTGATCGGAGACGATGGATTCCTGGAGGCTTTTGAGCGCATCGATCCGGGATTGGAACAGGGGAACCATGAATTCATACATCCATATGTCCTTGATCCACAGGATGATGGGACGATGTACTTCCCTTTTCAGAACAAACTGTACTACCATAATGGCATAGACACCATGCTCATGACGGACAGCTATGAGCCTGACGCCTTAGGCTGGGAGGTCTTCCAAGACTCCGTGGATGCAACAGGACGGACCATTACCGCCATCAGCATAGCAGAAGATGGGACTGGTCGTATCTATTTAGGGACCAATAATGAGAAGGTCTATCGCATCGATGACCCGACAGACCCTGCCTCGCCTTTTGTGGACGTCACCGATCCCGCCCTACCTGCTGGACATATCGATTGTATCGCCATCGACCCCTTGGATGCGGATAAGGCCATGATCGTCTACACGAACTACAACATCTACAGCCTTTATTATACGGAGAATGCAGGGGAGGACTGGGAAAAGGTCGCAGGCAATCTTGAGCAATTCAGCAGTGGCACTGGGAATGGACCATCCTGCCGCTATGCCAACATCCACCGTTGGCATCCTGACTCCGTGGTCTATTATGTCGGGACCAGTGTCGGATTGTACAGCACTGCTTCGCTTGACGGATTGGATACGGAATGGACCAGAGAAGCGGAAGGAACCATTGGGAATTCAGTGGTGTCCTATGTGGAATCAAGGATAGTGGATAAGAAGGTCTTTGTGGGTACCCACGGAGCAGGGGTTTTCTCAGCCACTGTGGAGGACCTGCCTTTGCCTACGTCATTGACGGTGTTTAAGCCTTCAAGAGTTCGATTGTCACTGAGTCCTGTCCCTGCGACCGAGACTTTGCAAGTGGATTGTTCTGGACTTATTGGACAGTGCCAGGTAATGCTTTTGAATTCAGGGGGGCAAGTGGTCAGTCGATTGTATACTCGAGGTACGCAAAAGCCTGTCATCGATGTGAGAGGACTGAATTCAGGCGTATATCATGTAGTCATCGAATGGTCAGGTGGAGTTCTCTCCGAAGCGTTCATCAAATTATGATGGCGAGTGCATGTCGAGTAGAGAAATATGGAGAAGATGAAAACTGACGTGCTGCATTGTAAGGAGTATCCTCAATTCAAGTTGAGCATATTCGACTCCGTCCATCTCGTGAATGACGAGGACTGGAATGCAGTACAGGATAATCTCTACCTGAGCATTCCTTACTTGGAAGCCTTGGAACAGACCATGGAAGGAGAGATGGATTTCCGTTATGTCCTCTTCTATTGCGAAGAGTTCCAGCCGATAGGCATAGCCTATTTCCAAATGGTGGACTTGGTGGATAATGGAAGCAAGTACCGCGAGGCAGTGAAAAAGCTAGGAAAAGGAATCGGTAGTTACATCATCAAGGAGATGAAGGTGAAGACGATTGTCTGTGGGAATGTCTTCCAATGCGGAAGATTCGGTTATGCCTTTTCAGATAAGGTACCTCATGAGCAAGCTTTGGCAGCAGTCGAGCATACCATGGAACGATTCAGACAATCCAAAGAGAAAAAGGATAAGGCCTCCATCATCTTATTCAAGGATTATCCGCCTCAAGAATACCAAGTGGCCGATTGTCTTTTGGAGAAGCGCTATCACATGTTCCGAATGGACTATAACATGGAGATGGATATTCTATCGGAATGGACGAGTATCGATGACTATCTCGCTTCGATCACCAGCAAGGCGCGAACGCGCTTCAAAGCCATTCTCAAACGCTCTGATGCTCTGGAAGTCAGAGAGATGAAGCGCCATGAGATATTGCAGCATGCCGAGAGGATCGATGAACTCTTCCAAAGGGTCTTGGACAAAAGCAGTTTCAAATTCGGGGAACTCAAATCAAGTGCCTATGCAGCTTGGAAGGAAAGGCTTGAGCACCAACTGATCGTCAAGGGCTTCTTCCGTGATGGGATATTGCTTGGATTCAACTCTGCTTTTGTCCACTCGGATGAGCTGGATGCACATTATGTCGGTATCGACTATGATCTGAATGAAGAGCTGGGACTCTATCAGCGCATGCTCATAGAACTTCTTAACGATGCCATTGTCCTCAAGAAGTCCAAGCTGAAGTTGGGCCGCACAGCAGAGCAGGCCAAGAGCACACTAGGGGCCTATCCTGTGGATATGCGTTTATATACCAAGCACAGGAATCCGCTGGCCAATAAGCTCATAGCTCCGGTAATCGCATCTGTGGAGCCTAGTCCTTTTGAGCAAAGGAATCCTTTTAAAAGAGCTTGATCGTACCCCCATGGATTCACTGACACAGATCGTGCTGGGAGCAGCCGTAGGAGAGGCTGTCTTGGGAAAGAAATTGGGCAATAAGGCTCTGCTTTGGGGTGCGGTAGCAGGCACCATCCCTGACTTGGATGTCCTGTCCAAACTCTTTGTGGATGATCTGACCGCCAATGAATGGCATCGAGGCTTCTCTCATTCAATCGTATTCTGTCTCATCGCCTCGCCTATTCTGGCCTGGTTGATAGATAAGAAGGAGCGCGCCACACTCTTTGTCATTATTCTCAGTCTGGTCGCCTTTTTTATGGCCTTTTCTTCGGGCTGGATCATGAGCGGAATCGTTCTGATTTTTGCCGCCCTGTTGGTCTGGGCTGTGCTGATGATGAAGCTCTCCAATACGATGGTCCATGCCAAGGAACTACGGAAATTCTTCTTCTTCTGTCTGGTCACTCATCCTCTCTTGGATGCCCATACCTCATGGGGAACCCAGTTGCTCTGGCCTCTTCCCTGGAAATATTCTTGGAACAACATCTTCGTTGTCGACCCCCTGTATACCGTGCCTTTCATGTTGTGCTTGATCGCGGTCATGTTCTTCAACAGGGAACACGCATGGCGTAGGACCTTGAATTGGCTGGGCATATCCATCAGTTCAGCCTACATGGTGTTCACCATCGTCATGAAATTTATGGCACTCAGTGATTTCAAGCGCTCCCTCTCTGAGAAGAATATTGATTACGAGGACATCTCCACACGACCTACGCCCTTGAACTGTATTCTCTGGACCGCCAATGTAGATGTAGGAGATGCCTATCTTATGGCCTATCATTCATTCTTCGATACGCAAGATATCTCTTGGTATAGAGTGGAAAAGAACCATGACCTCTTAGGAGACCTTTCAGAGACAGATGAGGTCGATCGCTTATGGCATCTTACGGCAGGTGAGTATGCTGTGACATTGAGACAAGATACGGTGGTCTATAATGACCTTCGTTTTGGAATGTTCGGAGAACCCTCCGAGAAGAAGGACTTTGTATTTGCTTACAAGGTGTTCAGAGCGGGCGATGAGGTGAAGGTGGAGGAGATACCTCCTCCAAGACCGAATGGTGAAGAGGGCAAACTCGTCATGATTGAACTTTGGCAGCGCATCAAAGGAAATTGAACCTTTGTTTTTCCGACCTCATCCATTCGGATTTATTTTCTTGGTCAGGAGAGCCTAGTCAGTGCTTGATGAGGTTTCATTCAGAACAGATGCCGATTCTTTTGAGCGGAAAAGGTCATTACGGTCTTTAGGTCTCAAGGCATCTTTCCAAATGAAATCCTTCAAAATCAACTCTTTGGCATCCAACTTTTCCAAAGGATAGAAGGCATTTTCAGGTTTGGTCATGAAATTCACCCTGTCGATTTCATTGTCGATGAGATGGACTCTGATGTCGCTACAGGCTCCTTTATTCACCCCGATGATCCTTGCTTCGGGATGTGGAATGGAATCCTCTTCCGCCTCGGTCGCATAGTAGATGCATTCGCCATTCCCGCTGATGGTCACTGTCTTGAGCACATTCTCTTTGAACTGACCTCTCATCTCACGCCCTTTGATCTGGTTATAGTGAATCGAGTCGACTTCGGAGATGATGAAGGACTCGCTCGGAATGAAGAATTGTTGCAACTTGCCTTCATAGGCAAAGACATCGATCTGCGTTCCGCTGATCTGATTCACATCTGACCATAGGATGGGCTCTTCAAACATGCTCAAGGTGCTATCTGCCTCAGCATAGCAGAGTGAATCACAGATGCCCTGCATGTCCTTTTTGAACATACGCACATTATAGTAGGCCAAAATCCTACGCTTCTCTAGGGTATCAGGGAGCATCCGCAAGGTATCGGCATGGACGAAGAGCGTGTCAGTCTTAAAGAACTGTTCCATGAGGGCCTGCCCTGTTACATAGCTCTCATCCTTCAGTTCCAGATACTGCCCGTAGTTCCCTCGGATCTGCACCCTATTGGTCGTATCCTCAATGAGCACATTTCGGAAAGCCTCACCGAGTCCTTTCTCACGATCATAGAAGAGACTGTCGCTGCTCAGGGTCTGTTCTTTGGACCATATCCTCGCATTCTCCCCAAACCTGGCTCTGTCCTTCATCGTGTCATACCAGCCATTCTCGCAATAGATGTTATTCTCCTCTGAGACGATGGTCGTTGGTCCGAAGAAGTAGGCCTGCTCGTTATAGCTGTGGTAATGTAGCGTGTCGGTGAACATCGTGTAGTCAGGATTCACCAGTTCCACGTCATCCTTGAAATGGAAGACCTTACTATCGGCAAAATAGAATCCGGACTCTGAGGTCAAGATGTTGTTGTTCTTGGAGCTTATGATCTTACCTCCTCCGAAGTAGCTCGCTCTGCGATCGGTGAGCTGATATTGGACCAGGTCCGTGGTCAAGGTCATTTCCGCGTCCCTCATCACCACGTCCTCTCTCACTTCAGCCAATTGCTCATTGCCGTCATAGTCTAAGCCATTCCCCACCAGACTCATCCCTGAAGGGTCGATGATCTTCACCTTACCAAAGGCCTTCAAACGGTTCTCATCCTCATAGAGCCAAGCGCTATCGCAGTACATTCTGGAGCCTTCATGCTCGAAGACCACATTACCAAGGATGCGCTGTGCTTTGAGATAGCGGCTGTCATATTCGATGGAGTTGGCCTTGATCAGTTTGATCTTGCGAGTGGTTTGGGCACTCAAGACAACCCCCAAGGAAAATAGGATGATAAGGATAGCAAGCCGCTTCATAGCGCTTGGGTGTCAAGCATCATGCCATCAAGGCCTGACGCGCGATGGTCTGCTGTCGGTCAGGGCCTACGGAGACGATACTCACAGGTAGCCCAGTGGCGTTTTCAATGTATTCCACATAGGATTGTAGCGCTTTCGGCAGTTCTGCATATTCGGTGATGCCTGTTAGATCTTCCTGCCAGCAAGCAAAGGAGCGATAGACGGGCTCCACATTCGGTTCTTCGATATTGAAGGGGAAATCCTCGGTCTTCCCATTCGCTGTCTGATAGTGTGTGCAGACTTTGATCTCATCCAATCCACTCAGGACATCCGCCTTCATCATGTGGAGGTGGGTCACGCCATTGATCATGGCCGAGTATTTCAGAGCTGGTAGGTCCAGCCATCCACATCGCCTTGGTCGGCCAGTGGTCGCTCCGAACTCATGCCCGGTAGTCTGAATGAATTCACCTATCTCATCTTTCAATTCTGTAGGAAAAGGGCCACTTCCCACGCGGGTACAATAGGCTTTGAAGATGCCATGGACATCTCCGATACGGTTCGGGGCGACTCCCAATCCAGTGCAGGCTCCTGCGCTCACCGTATTGGATGAGGTGACATAGGGATAGGTGCCGAAGTCGATATCCAAAAGGGCTCCCTGGGCTCCTTCTGCTAGGATCTTCTTACCAGCAGCCATCGCTTTATTCAAGTAGTGCTCGCTATCTATGATCTGCATGGTTCCGAGCCATTCGATGGCTTCCAACCAGTCTTCCTCGGGAAAACTCTCGTCTTCCTTTCCATAAAGGCTCAATAGATGCTTGTGCTTCTCCACCAAGGCTCTGTACCGCGTCAAGGCATCGCTGGCAATGGCATCGCCCACCCTGAATCCATTCCTTCCCGTCTTGTCCATATAGGTGGGACCTATGCCTTTCAAGGTGCTTCCGATCTTCTTACCGCCTTTCGCTTCCTCTGAGGCTTTGTCCAAAAGCTTATGCGTTGGGAGAATGAGGTGGGCCTTCTTGGAGATGAGCAATTTGGATTTCACGTCTACACCCAGTTTTTCCAAGGCCTGAACTTCTTTCCAAAGGACGAGGGGGTCTATGACCACACCGTTCCCAATGACATTCATCACCCCATCCCTGAAGATGCCTGAGGGAATGGTATGGAGGACGTGTTTGATGCCTTCGAATTCCAGGGTGTGACCGGCATTGGGTCCCCCTTGGAACCTCGCGATGATGTCGTACTCAGGGGTGAGCACATCGACAATCTTTCCCTTGCCTTCATCGCCCCATTGCATACCTAGCAGGACATCCACTTTCATGTCTAGAAATCTTAGCGTTTACTGGGCAAAGTTATGATTCTAAGAGGGCTGGGCCTGACGCTTTGCAAGCAAATGACCGATACTTTTACACGTTTTCAGTCTTTTTATCCTTTGGGGTGGCATAGAAATACAACGAGTGATGTGAGATATCCAGATCGAATATCTCCTCCAGGGTGGCCTTGATGCTTTGAATACGAGGATCGCAGAACTCGATGACCTCTCCAGTATCAGTGCGGATGATGTGGTCATGCTGCTTGTGGTGGAGGGACTTCTCATAACGGGCCTGCTGCTCACCAAAGCGATGCTTGCGCACCAGATCACATTCCAACAGCAAGTCGATGGTATTGTACAGGGTTGCTCTACTCACCCTGTACTTCTTTGATTTCATCGACTTGTAAAGCGATTCGATGTCAAAGTGATGATTGCATTCATAGACCTCCTTGAGTATGGCAAAGCGTTCCGGGGTGCGTCTCAACTTATTCATGCCGAGATGCGCATCGAAGATCTCATTGGCTCTTTCGAGGATGGTACCGCTGTTAACGGCATTGTTCGGTTTACTACCCTTTGCTGTCATGTACTCAAAATCCTTCAACGCGTTCCACGCTCGTCACGCCATCAATGTTTCTCATCTCCTGGATCAAGTTGCTCAAATGAGCAGTTCCCTGAACGAAGAGGGCTATTTTTCCTGTGAAGATACCATCATCGCTCTCAAAGCTGATGCTCTTCATATTCACATGCAGTTGACGCGAGATGGTGTCAGTGATCTTATGGACCAGACCAATGTCATCCAAGCCCTCGAACTGCACATAGGCTACGAATTCTTGTTCTTTCTGACTCGACCACTTGGCTTTCATGACTCGGTAGTCGAATTTCGAACGCATCTGGGTCGCATTGGGACAGTTCGTCCTGTGGATCTTGATGCCGTCACCGATGGTGACAAAGCCGAAAATATCATCCCCAGGTATGGGAGAGCAGCAGGGAGCCAGCTTGTACTTCAGATTGACATTGTTATCATTCAGAATGAGCATGTCTCCCTTCAGAGGAGATGTTTCAACTTCGGAATCTTCTGTCTTCTTAGGCTTGTTGATGAGGACCTTCTTCTTACGGGCTTCGAAAGTGAGGTGTCCGCTTTCCACCTCGAAGTTCTTCATCTTCTTGAGGTCGATCTTCCCAGTGGCGATATTATAGTAAAGGTCGAGCGCTGATTCCTGCTTGTAGTGCTTGATGAGCACATCGATATTGCCGCTGCTGAAC
>JAQCAN010000052.1 GCA_027621335.1 Bacteroidota bacterium | reverse complement strand
CTCTCCAACCTGGGAAACAATACGGATGAAATCGTCCTCTATGATTTCGAGAAGAATGTGGAGGTCAAGAAGGTCTTTGCCGTGAAGGACTACGATGTAAGCGGCATGGAACTCTCCAAATACCGGGGCTATGAGGTGGACTACTTCTATTACACGGGTGAGAAGAGGCACATCAACGCGCAATCAGGCTCATTCAAGATCATGTATTCCAAGTTCATGAATGAATTCCGCGGTAAGGACATCTACATTGTGAGCAACACGGATGATGAGAGCAAGTACCTCATCTACGTCACGAGCGACAAGCTCTATGGTCAGTATTACATGTATGATGCCTGGGACGATTCCTTCAAGCTCATCATGGACCTGATGCCCCAGCTGAAGGAAAAGGACATGGCCGAGATGCGGCCCCTGACCTTCACTTCAAGAGACGGACTGACCATCCATGCCTACCTCACCGTTCCGAAGACTGCGGGCAAGGACAATCTGGTGCCGCTCATCGTGAATCCGCACGGAGGCCCCTATGGACCGCGTGATGATTGGGGATTCAATCCAGAGGCCCAGCTCTTCGCCAGCCGTGGCTATGCCACCCTGCAGATCAACTACCGAGGCTCAGGCGGCTATGGCAAGAAATTCTCCTTGGCAGGGAACAAGCAGATCGGACGTAAGATGCTGGACGACTTGGAAGATGGGGTGGCCTATGCGAAGACCCTCGGCCTGATCGATGAGAAGCGCATCGCCATCTATGGCGGAAGCTATGGCGGGCTGGCCACCTTGGGCAGCTTGGTGAAGACCCCGGATCTGTACACCTGCGGGGTGGACTATGTGGGAGTATCCAACCTCTTCACCTTCTTCAAGTCCTTCCCTGAATATTGGAAGCCCTTCCTTGGGCAGGTCTATGAGCAGTGGTATGACGAGACCAACCCTAAGGATCAGATCATCATGACCCAAGTCTCACCGGCCTTGAACGTGGACAAGATGACCAAACCCCTCTTCGTGGTGCAGGGTGCCAATGACCCTCGCGTGAACATCGATGAGAGCGACCAGGTGGTGGAGAACCTCAGGGCCAGAGGCTTCGATGTGCCATATATGGTGAAGTACGATGAGGGCCATGGCTTCGGGAAGGAGCATAACCGCATCCAGCTGTATGAATGCATGATGGGCTTCTTTGCGAAGCATTTGAAGTAAGAAATAGAGTTCTAAGATCTTTTAGAAATGAATGGACTTGGGTCGATTTGAGTTCAGACCTTGGTCCTGAAAAGGTCGAAATTGCCGATCATCTTGGGATTCATGATCAATATGGGGACCATGTCCTTATTGATGATGATGTCTTGGGTGTCATCCGTACCTATGCCTCCGATGATCCTGGATTCATGCCAATTCATGATGGTGATGAGGTCCCCTTGTTTCTCTTCAATCAATTGGAAGGCTGCCTCGTCAAGGTCGTCATTCTCCTTATCCGCTATGGTGGCCGTGCAATGGATGCCCTTCTGTTTGAAAAAGCCCTCAGCATAAGTGAGATTCCGTGCTTGGGCATTGCGCAGGAATTCATCCTTCTCAAATGGGACGATGAGGTGGACATTAGACTCAAAGGCCTGCGCCATCTGCGCGACCAATCCGAGCTTTTGCTTGGCTTCTGATTCCATTTCTATGGGAACGATGATGTTCTCATACCCATTCTTGGAGATCTCCTTTTCCTGGACGATGATAAAGGGCACATCAGCTGTGCCCACGATACGGACGGCATGGGTTCCTACGATATACTCCAATCCTTGGAGTCCGTGAGTGCCCATGACCACGAGGGTGGCCTCCATCTCTTCAGCCTGCATTTCTATGCCTTTGAGGATATCACCCACGCGCACGGATTGATGCATCTTTACATCTTTCCCTTACACCACCTGACGTTCATCTGCAAAAGTGGCCAATCGGCTGCGTCCGTCTTCCAAGTCCTCCACCTTATTGACCAGATGGAGGAGGTAGATATCAGCACCGATCTTATTGGCAATGCTGTAGGCGTGATTCATACACACTTCCGATACTCGGCTGAAGTCCACTGGAACTAAAATCCGTTTCTGGTTCATCTGCATTCGATTTTATAGGGCTCTAGTATAAGTTCCTCTGCGAAGGATGTTGAGCTTAAGGATCCTTGAGTCATTCTGGATCCTTTAATAGGTTGACCCTTATACTGTCTTGTACCATAAGCTAATTTAATACCTTGCGCTCCATTAAATCAAGCACGAAGGATGGATCTGGTAATCGGGATTGACATTGGTGGAACCAAGACCAAGATAGGTCTAGTGGATAAGGAAGGGCAGTGTATAGACTATGTCTACTACCGCACTAGGGAATATCCTGACTTGGATGAGTATTTGGACAAGGTCACTTCAACGGTTGACGAACTAAAGGCTAAGCTCCCCAGCTCCACCAACATCATCGGTTGTGGAATCGGGGCTCCCAATGCATCCAGCCGCCAAGGGGCCATCGTGCATGCGGCCAATCTGGCCTGGAAGGGAACAGTTCCTATTGTTGAGAAATTGAGTACGCGCCTCCCTGTGCCCATGAAGATCATGAATGATGCAAAGGCGGCCACTTTGGGAGAGATGCACTTCGGCAATGCGAAAGGCATGAAGGATTTCATACTCATCACCCTCGGTACAGGCTTCGGAAGTGGTGTGGTGGCCAATGGGAGATTAGTAGAAGGTTTTGATGGATTTGCAGGAGAGCTGGGCCATATAGATATCACCCCGGGAGACGGACGCAGCACGGGCCTTAACGTCAAAGGAGGCCTAGAGGCCTATGTCTCGGCTACGGGACTGAAGCGCACCATACTCTATATGCTTTGCAAGCACTTGGACGAAAGCAGGTTCAGGAATATCGCCTACAATGACCTTCACGGTGAGGACATCACCCAGGCGGCAGAGGAAGGAGATGTCATCGCATTGAAAGCCTTCGACTATACGGCTAAGGTGTTTGCGCAAGCCTTGGCGAATTTCACGGCCTTTACTCAGCCTGAAGCCTTTTTCCTCCTTGGAGGTCTGGTCAATAGCGGTAAGTTCATCCTCGATCCCTTGGAGAAGTATTTCAATGAATACCTACTGGAAGTCTATAAAGGAAAGGTGAAGATCTTGCTCTCAGGTCTTCCACCAAAGACGGCCGCCATCTGCGGGGCCGCCTCTTTGATCTGGGATGACCATGCTTGAACGTTCAGGAAAGCCAGGGGTCTATCAGTAGAAAGGACGATTTAATGCACAGGCAGGTGGCCTAGAGAAGTTCGCCTGCTCAGGTACAGCACATTCAATAGGATCATGACCGCCATGGTGACAATGGACATCACCATCACAGGTTGGACGTGGACTTCAAAACTCAACAGATCAGTAAGCCAAGTTCCCAAGCCCGATAAGGGGGAATTCTCTGATTCTGGCCTATACATGCTTAAGACTATGCCCATTATTCCAAAGAAGATGGCCACAATGACCGCCCAGACCCCCTTTGAAATAAGAGGGGCAACAGTCACTGGAGCTTGTATCTCCGCCTTCCACGCATTCAGTACCGTATAGGATAGGTCCCTTGGCGCCTTATGCTCAGAAGCCTTTCTGAGGATTCCTCCGATGATGTCTTTATTCGTTTCCATAGCTATACTGTTCTAAAGTTTCTTCAGGTAATATCTTCGCAAGTGAAGCAGCCAGTTTCTTGCGGGCCCGCATCAATCGGATTCTAATGTTCCCATCGCTCGTGTTGGTGATGGTCTTGATCTCCTTTGTTGGCAATCCCTGCAGGTAATACAAGTCGATGATCAATGCATCTGTGCCGTCCAGAGTGTCCAGGGCTTGATCGATGAGTTCCCGTTGTTCCTTGTGTTCCAATTGTGATAGGGCACCTTCGATATGTGTCCAAGCGGGTAGTCGGGCTACATCGATGTCCACTTCAGGGCCTTGACGTTTGCGTTTCTTCAGGACATCCAAGCACGTGTGATTGGTGATGCTGTAAAGCCATGTGCTCAACTTGCTTTTTCCTTCGAACTCTTTCATCCGTTTCAGTGCTTTCATGAAAACATCTTGGCACACCTCTTCAGCATCCATGCTGTTCTTGAGCATGCGATAGCTCTGCGCATAGACAATATCTTGGAACTGCTAGACAAAGCGCAGCACACATTCCTCATCCTTTTTAAGGATGCCCTGAACCATAGCACGTTCATCACATAGGGACATACACTCATCTGACGACATAGATCGAAGATGTGTTACAAAACTTGAATTGAGAAATCTGCCTTGATGCTGTAACGGTATGTTGGAAGTGGTCGTCCTAAGAGCATAAACATAAAATCAAGCGTCATGCAAGCTGTAGAAATCCTCGTTCCAATAAGTCTATTCCTAATCGTCTTCGGTATCTTTTACATTTACTTCACCACGCGTCACCGTGAGCGATTAGCTCTGATCGAGAAAGGAGCGGATGCAAGCCTATTCCATACCGGTAATTCCACTGGGACTGCGAGAAAGCTCATCATCCTCAATCTGGCCTTGGAATTGCGAAGGAAACGCTATGCGGTATGGTTCAATTGATAGTCATAAGCGTCCCAGCGAAATCGAAGATATGTTGATGCTTCCGATCTATAAAGGCTTATGCATGGTCCTATGGCTCGTGATGATGGTCTCATTCTCTGAGGCATCGGCTCAGTCCGACCGTCATCGATTCAAAGAACAAGATCTACTTGGTACTTGGTATCTTGTTGAGGCCGATGGGGAGATGGAGGTATACACACGGTCAGAGAGCCTGAGACCCCATTTCTCATTTTGGAAAGACGGGAGCATGACGTATGCCCACTGTCAAGACCCGTGTGGCTGCATGGCTGCGATCTATTATGGCGATTGGAAAGGAAGGAAACGCAAGATCAAAGTGACCTTTGACATCTTCGAAGATGGCCTCATCCTAGACCCTGAGGAGGCTTTCAATGACATCCATATGGAACG
This sequence comes from Bacteroidota bacterium, assembly GCA_027621335.1. Taxonomy (GTDB): domain Bacteria; phylum Bacteroidota; class Bacteroidia; order Flavobacteriales_D; family JABDKJ01; genus JABDLZ01. Next base: position 6,875 of record JAQCAN010000052.1, on the reverse strand, counting down.
CATCATCCGTCTACTGAACTGTGATGGCGATACCCTGCGAATAAAACCCTACGTGCATTATAGACATGGGAAATGGAACTGAGAGTGAGGCCAGCGGCCTCATTCTATAGGGTCAGCCATTGAAGATATCGCTCATCCGCTCGAAGAAGGAGCGCTCGCCCTTGCCAGGTTGTGGAGCGAAATTCTCCGAGTCCCTCAACTGCTCCAGGATCTTCTTCTCTTCTTTGCTCAGCTTCTTTGGCGTCCAGACGTTGATATGGACGATGAGGTCTCCCGTGCCATAACTGTTCACGGAAGGGAGTCCCTTGCCTTTCAATCGGACCATTTTACCGGACTGAGTGCCTTCAGGGATGGTGATGCGTGCCTTGCCATCTACTAGAGGAACTTCGCATTTGATACCCAATGCCGCATCAGAGAATGAGATGAAGAGCTCATGGTGAAGATCTTGTCCATTGCGCACCAAGACATCATCCTTGTTCTCTTCGATGACCACGATAAGGTCACCTGCTTGTCCACCACCTGGGGCATCATTCCCCTTTCCACGGACATTCAGCTGCATGCCTTCCTCAACCCCTGCAGGGATCTCGATCTCGATGACATCCTCCTTGGTGACCATTCCATTGGAATCAGCTCCATGGGGAATCTTTCCTACGCGCTGACCTGAGCCTTGGCAGGTAGGGCAGGTGCTGGTGGTTTGCATCTGACCAAGGAAGGTGTTCGCCACCCGGGTGACTTGGCCCATGCCTCGGCAGGTGCTGCAGGTGTCATATTGTACACCTTCGGCCATGACGAGTTTCTTGACCTTGAGTTTCTTCTTTACGCCATTGGCGATGTCCACCAGGTCCAGTTTCACCTTGATGCGCAAATTGGTTCCTCTTCGTTGACGGGCCTGCCCACCACCGAATCCTCCGAATCCACCTCCCCCTCCGAAGGCTCCTCCGAAGATGTCTCCGAACTGGGAGAAGATGTCATCCATGGACATACCTCCTCCGAATCCACCTGAACCGCCTTTCAGACCGTCATGTCCGAATCGGTCATAGCGGGCACGCTTATCACCGTCACTTAAGACTTCATACGCTTCAGCCGCTTCCTTGAAACGGTCTTCGGCTGTATGGTCTCCAGGGTTCTTATCGGGGTGGAACTTGATGGCCAGTTTGCGATAGGCTTTCTTGATCTCCGCGTCATCGGCATTCTTGCTTATGCCCAGTACCTCATAATAGTCTCTCTTCGCCATAATGGATGGGGTCTCAACTGCCGGTCACAACCTTCGCGTAGCGAAGGACCTTATCATTCAGGGTGTAGCCTTTCTCAACGATATCTACGATCTTTCCTTTCAAGGCAGGTTCAGGAGCTGGAATCTGTGTGATGGCTTCATGTTTATCCGTATCGAACTCATCACCCACTTTGGTCTCCATGGCAGAGATACCCTCATGTTTCAAGAGGTTCACGAATTTGTGATGGATAAGGTTGAACGCATCTCGTAGCGTGTTGGCATCCTCCACCCACTCATTATTCTGAACCGCACGGTCGAAATCATCGATAACGGGGATGAGGTCTTTCAATGCCTCTCCTTTCGAATTGGTCAACAGTTCGATTCGCTCCTTGGCTGTTCTGCGTCTGAAGTTCTCGAACTCGGAGTACAGCCTGAGGAACCTATCATTCATCTCATTGTATTTCGCTTCGAAATCTTCGCCCTCTTCAGTGGGGATCTCTACTTCAGGGGCCTCGTTCTGAATGTCCTCCTGTTGCATCTCGTTTTGATCTTGGGTTTCTTCGTTCATGCTTGTCATAGTCTTACGTCTTCTTGCCATATAGCTCCAAAAATCTTTCACTCATCCCCCCTTTGTCAAAGCCCTTGCCAAGGCCTCTAAAAGGACAATATGGCAGAAATTCCTTGGAGATGGTCTGCGAAGGTATAAGAGTGTCAGTAAACCCGTTCAAAAGGAGAGGTATAAGAAGCTCAGACTTGGCCTGAAAAAGAGAAGCCAGGCCCTCTGCTACAAGAACCTGGCTTCCAAAAGGATCCAAACCAAACGAACCTATTCTTTGATCAGTTTTCGGCTATAAGTCTTGCCCTTCTGTGCAATCTGAATGAAATAATTTCCTGCCAAACGGTTGGAGATGTCAATGCTGTTCGCATAGTCTCCTTTGAAGTCGGCCAACATCTCGTAATACACCTTTTTCCCTTGCCCATCGAAGATGATGACCTCCAAGTCTCCAGTTTCGGGGGTGCCGAACTGCAGATCGAAGTGGCCATTTCCTGGATTGGGGAAATAGCGGAGATTGCTCAATCTCAAGTTATCCAATGTGCTTAGTTTGGGTGAGGCCTTCGTATTGACAGCGCTGGCCTCATCTGCTGCTATCTCCTCCATGATGATGACCACGGTTTCTGATCGGTTTCCAGGGCGGTTGAATTCAAAGAGGTTTCCGTCCTCTTCCATGTCCCAATCAAAGTCGAATTGCATATGGTCCATCTGTTCCCCCAGACGCTTTTTCACATCGTCCATAACATCCATGAATTCCTGCTTGTCAAAGTCGAACTCGATATCCTTCAGTTTGGAGAGTTGTTCATCCAACTTCGACCTCAATTCATCCATGTCATCTCCATCCCAGCGGAAGTTCCAATCGTTACTTCCACCGTCCTCGAACCTGTTCATGAAATGCGTCTCATTCACACCCAGTTCGGCTGTAGTCTTTTTCATTTTCCCCTCCCTTTCATAGGCGATACTCAGCACGTCACCAGGGCTTTTCGACCAGACGATATCCTTCACATCAGCGAAAGTGTCGACAGCTTTTTTATCCATTTCAAGGATGAGGTCTCCTTCCTTCAGACCTGCAGATTCGGCCGCACTACCTTCCACCACCTTTCCGATGAGGACGCCATGATCATTTTCAGCCTCTCCAGGAGTGACACCCAGAAAGGGTTTAGGCTGATGGAACTTATAGGAGTAATCACGCTGGCCATCACTGTCTTCCTTGTCGATGTAAACTTCGATGACACGTTCTGTGTCTGCATTCAGTTCCAGTTCCATTTCTACTCCTTCCTCCTCCAGAAAAGATTCCAACTCTGAGATCTCGACCTCTTTCTCTATGGTGGTCTCCTCTCCATTGATGTTCTTCTTTATGATGACCTTGGCTTTATCTTGAGAGAAGCCGCTCGTAGTCGATAGCAGGGTCAGTGCGATGGTCAGTAGGGTGATGTGTTTCATGGGATTGGATTTTCTCGGTACAGAACAAAACTACAATCAAGGGGCACGCATCAAGTGTTAAAGGAGGTGAAAGAATGTTAAGCCCGCTAGGCGTGGGATACCTAGGACAACCTTCTGACGGATGGGTGTGGCGGAGACCGGAGAAACCTGGTTCAGCGTATGATAGTGACCACTCCTTGCTCGAACAAGGTGTTGAGGTTCCCTCTCCGATCGACAACTGTAGCACTGATCAGGTAAGTATAGCTTCCATCTGGAGCGAAGTAATCACCCTTGTCGATGCTTCCATTCCATTCAGAATTTGGAATGGATGTACGGAAGACCTCAGCACCCCATCGGTCATAGACGGAGAAGGTGTAGTCAAGGAAGGAGCAAGACTCGTAAACGGGAACAAACGTGTCATTGATCAAATCCCCATCTGGAGTAAAAGTATTTGGTATGTAAAAGGTACAATCGCATAAGGTCTCTTCGATACGAGTGCTGATGTTGAGGGATCCACATGCATCCGATATCTCGAGAGTGACGCTCTCAGACTGCGCGAACACTTCTGAAGAACCCTCCGAACCATTGGACCAGAGATAGAGGTCTGCCCCAGAGTCTGAAGCATCTAGCTCAATCGATTCACCTTCACAGAGTAGATAACGTGCCTCAAGCGGATTAAATAAGGCAGGTCGAATATCCAAGGTTACAGAGCCATTCTGCTGCTCGCATTCACCGAATACTGTGACCTCATAAACGCCTTGAGAAGAGGCGGTTATGCTGGGTGTGGTAGCCCCCGTATTCCATTGATAAGCGATTGCGGTGGCTGAAGTCACAGTCAATGTCGCAACGGCACCTGGACAGATGGTGGTGTCTTCGGTCAAGGAGAACGATAGTGGAATGGAGGAGCTGACGAGGATATCATCACTTACCAAATTGCACTCACCGGTAACGACAACCGAATAATTGCCTGGGGCGTCTACTGCCAAGGTTGCAAATGTGGACCCATCAGACCATTCATAAGCAAGGGCTCCTGGTAGGGATGCATCGAGCACGATGATGTCGTCACAGATGCTTTGGTCGGGACCTAAAGACAAAGCAGGGAGCTCTGAAAGCACTGTGATGAATAGATCGTCTGTGGCGCTATTTCCATTGGCATCAGTGACTGTGACCGTGTAGGATTGGGATGAGGTAGGACTCACCGTGATCGGACCGGCTGAATTCACCAATGTCGGATTCCAGGTATAGGTGAAAGGTCCTTGGCCATCTAAGATGAGCACCTGAAGGTCAAGGGACCCACCGGGACAGACCTCAGTTACAGATGATGTCAAGGAGATGTCCGGCCCACAGGGGATGATGGTGAAGGTTTCAGTAAGGAAGGTATTCCCCGAATAGCAATAATCGTTTACAGTGAATGAGTAAGTCCCAGGACTATCAAAGGTGACCACTTCGCCACTCTGTCCATCGGACCATTGGTAGCCATTATAAGCAGTAGGTTGAAATAGGACTGGATAATAGGAAAGATCCAACTCGACCGGTCCATCACATAGATCGAATTCATCAGGCAGTCCGAAATCATAAGTCCCCCCTTGGATATAGATCGGATTCGGAGGAGTCACTGGGTCCTCCAGACAACAATTTCCGCCATCACTTAGGTCATATCCTCCTGGGAGCCAGCATGAGTAGTCAGTCCAATGGGAGCGAAGCACCGTACCCGGACCGAATTCACTGAGGAAATATTGGACGATCTGAGGAGAACTGTTACCTCCCCCTGCATCGTTCAGACTGAAGCCCCCGCCACTGACCATGCAATTGACCAACGGCAATCCCGGTATGATCTCATCTCCAAGGAAAGGCGATTGCACTGCTCCCGAGGCCTGAGTATGGATGGTCACCAGAGACAGGTCGACCCCATTCACTTCGACCGGACCATTGTAACCACAAGAACTCCCGTTTGCCCCGAAACCTGCGAAGATGACGCCCGTCACATTGGCTGCAAAAGGTCCCGAGATATTCAGCGAGGTGGCATCATAGGACGTGACTCCGATCTTTAGATCGGGGACGTCCTCATCGATGACAACATCCAAAGAGCCGCCTTCATAATTGGAAAACACAATGAGATTTCCAGTTGTGTTACAGATCTGTTGAGCACTGATGTTGCTGGAAATAGAAGAAGCAATCGCTAGAGAGAAGACTAAAGTTCTTAAGGGCCAAGAAGTATAGGTCATATAGAACAATGTATTTGAAGTTGCCTCCATTGGATGTTTTTTCGAATGGCAGAGCAACTACAAAAGGATTCAGTACTAAGATACCCCATTGATGATATTCGCTTATCCACGGACTTCAACAAAAAATGGGGACTTATGGGATACTCATCACCCTTTTCCGGCCTTATGATCGATTGGAGGCGTAATATTGGAATTAGATTTGGGCAGAACAAGGAAAACACGAGTTTGAAAGTTCCTCCAAATATCAAAAAACTGGGAAATCAACTGATCCAAAGCGGATCCAAAGTTTCCTGTTTGCTCCTTTGGCTTGTTCTCTCCGAGGGCATTGTGGGTCAACCGATTGATTCCCTTCAACTCGATGGTCCGAGGAGGCTGAGGACCGTCATAGCTACTGAAGTGTTGCTTTACACGGGTACCATGGTCGCCTTGGACCAGCTTTGGTATCGCGATTATCCCCGTCAGTCTTTTCACAGTTTCAATGACAACGGCCAGTGGCTACAGATGGACAAGGTAGGGCATGCCATGACGACATATTATGTTGGACTCTTGGGCATGGACAGCTACCGTTGGGCTGGAATGGATGAGAAGCGATCCAGGTACTGGGGGGGCGCGACTGGTTGGCTTTTCTTGAGCACCGTGGAGATTTTTGATGGATTTTCCGAGGAATGGGGCTTCTCGTGGGGAGATTTCGGAGCCAATACCATGGGTGCGGCTATGCTCATCGGTCAAGATGCGGCTTGGGGCGAGCAGCGCATCACCTTCAAATTCTCATTCAGGGAAAGTCCTTATGCTCAGCTCAGGCCTGGAACCCTCGGTGATGGCTGGCATGAAGAAGTATTGAAAGACTATAATGGTCAGACCTATTGGCTGTCGGCCAATGTGAAGAGTTTTTTGCAAGAAGAATCCAAGTTTCCTGATTGGTTGAGCCTAGCGGTAGGCTATGGCGTGGACCAGCAGGTGGTGGGCGAAGGGGTTTACATCCGCCAGACGGATGATGGTTTCAGGCGTCTGGCAGGAGTGCGCCAGTTCTATCTGGCACCTGAGGTGGACCTATGGCGCATCCAGACAGAAAGCAAAGTCTTACGCACAGTATTTAGGACAATAGGATTCATCAAATTACCTTTACCAGCTTTGGTACTCCAAAATGGTAAATTGAGGTCACAAGGATTCCGTTTTTGATGTTGGAACAATGCTTGTGACTTCGCGATGAATTTTTAAGACTCTTATGCAATTGAATACAATGCGTCATCTATTCTGTGCAATCCTTTGCAGCGTTGCTTTAGGCTTCAGTTCGGGCCAAGCTCAATCTGCAGATTGGCAGCAAAAAGTGGATTATGTGATGGACATCGATATGGATGCCAAGAATCACCAGTATGTGGGAAAGCAGACTCTGATCTACACCAACAATTCCCCCGACACCTTATACCGGGTCTTCTACCACCTTTATTTCAATGCCTTCCAA